>DATKYL010000245.1:0-3573 GCA_035528515.1 Acidobacteriota bacterium
TTACCTGGTTCGGGGGATACCGAGCCCCTTCCTGATTGGTCGAGACGGCAGACTGGCCGGTTCCGGAGAGGACTGCCGCGGCGAAGTGCTGGCCGAGACCATCGCCGAGGCCCTCAAGCAGAAGGGTGCCTGATCGCGGCCATCCTGACCTTTCATAGCCAGTGATTCAGAGAACGGCCCCATCACGCGATGGGGCCGTTTACGTTATGGTTCCACAGGTGGCGACTGCCTTCCGCAAGGGTCAGGCGAATGACCTTCGATTCCACCTGAAACGTATCCGCCGCAAAGATGTCCCTCTGCGCCATCGGCCGGCTATCTGCATTCGCAGATCGAGAGTTCGAGTCCGCTTTGATCTGTGGGGCATCCATCGCTGAAACTTGCTGCCCGACTTTCCGATAGAATAAATGTAGGGTGCCCGATCGGTCGCAAGGACGACGGGTCGAGGGGGCTTAGTTGTAAGTCACTAACTGATTTGACATTAAGTCGCCCTGGTTTTGGTCTTGCGGGCCCATGGCCGTGCGGTATATTATAATGGAAGACTCAATGGGAGCCTTCCGCACTGCGCGGCCAATATGTTGTGTGACAGTCCATTAGGGCTTGTCTAACAACAGGATTGCCGAGAGGTTGCCGTGAAGCTCGAACTCCGAGTTGGTCTCCGTCAGGTTCTGGCGCCCCAGCTTATTCAGTCCCTGAAGATGCTCCAGATGCCGGTGCTCAAGCTGGAGCAGTCGTTGCGTCAGGAACTGTCAACCAACCCCCTCCTTGAGGAGGTGGACGCGGTTGAGTCCGAGACGGAAGCTGAAGCCGAAGAGCGGGCCGAGTCCACGGACACGGAATCCGAGACTCCCACCGAAGCGGAGGGCGAGTCCGACGCCACGTCGGAGGAGCCGTTCGACTGGGAGGCGTATTTCGAGGAGGGCTCCGAGTTCGTTCCCAGGCGTTTCGCCGAACGGGTGGAGGAGATGCCGGAGCGCACTCCGGTCGTCGAACTGACGCTGTACGACCACCTGATCGAACAGCTGCAACTGGCCAAGATCACCGCGGACGAACTGGAAATCGGGGAGTACATCATCGGCAACATCAACGATGACGGTCTGCTCCCGATGAGTGTCGAAGAGCTGGCGACCGACCTGAAGGTCGATGCCGAGAAGGTGGAGAAGGTTCTCAAGCTGGTGCAGAGTTTCGATCCACCCGGCGTCGGCGCCCACGATCTCCGGGAATCCCTGCTTATCCAATTGACCCAGCGCGGCGACACGGATTCGCTGGGGGCGCGGATCGTCAGTGAGCATTGGCACGAACTCGACCGCAAGACTCATATGCAGATTGCGACGGCGATGGGTGTCGGGGTTGAGAAAGTGCAGAAGGCGATGGAGGACCTGCGGAGTCTGTCGCCGCGGCCCGCGCAGGGACGCTTTACCACCGCGGCCCGGGCCGTGATTCCTGATCTGATCATCGAGCGGATCGATGATGAATTCGTCATCTACCACAACGACAAGTACGTTCCCCAACTGCGGGTCAACGATTCCTACAAGTCGCTTCTCCGACGCGGCAACAAGGTGCCGCCGGAGACCAAGAAGTACGTTCGCGAGAAACTCGAACAGGCCCGGTGGCTCCTGAACGCACTGACGCAACGCCGCTCGACCATGATCCGGGTGATGGAGTCGATCATCGAGGAGCAGAAGGAGTTTTTCGACAAGGGCCCGGCCTATCTCAGGCCTTTGATCATGGAGGACATCGCCCGCAAACTGGGGATCAACGTGGCGACCGTCTCGCGCGTGGCGAATGATAAGTACGTGCAAACGCCGCAGGGCGTCCGTGAAATCAAGTACTTCTTCAACAGCGGCGTCGAGCGCACCGACGGTAATTCGCTGACGAAATCCAGCGTCAAACAACGGATCGCCCGGATTATCGAGCACGAGGATCCGGCCAAACCGTTCTCTGATCAGGAGATATACCGACGCCTGCAGGCCGAGGGAATCAAACTCGCGCGGCGCACGGTCACGAAATACCGCGAGGAACTACATCTTCCGGCGGCACGGTTTCGCAAGCGCGTCTTCGACAAGGGCGGAAAGCCGCCGGCCGACGACACATCATCGGGTCAGGAGGGCGGCAAGCCGGATTCCGGCGAGGATCCGGGTGACCGTCCGGCCGGGATGATGACGCAACCGCCGCCGGCGGAGAAGCGCTGGGCGGCCACCACTCCATGACGGCTCTGACGCTGATCGGGCAACGATTGCTTTTACCGTGGGACGGGCCTATCTTTAGTCCGTCCTTTTTTACAGCGGCCCGTCGGCAGGGGACGGCAGTCATTACAGTTTCACAAAGCAGCGGGGGACCTCGAGCTCATGGATCGAAATCTGGGTCTTGAGATGGTGCGTGTGACCGAAGCGGCGGCGCTGGCCAGCGCCCGCTGGCTGGGGAAGGGCGACAAGGAAGCCGCCGACTCCGCCGCGGTGAAGGCGATGCGATCGGTCTTCTCCGACGTCGAGTTCGACGGTACGGTGGTGATCGGTGAGGGTGAACGCGACGAGGCGCCGATGCTGTATATCGGGGAGAAGGTCGGCACGGGAAGACCCCCGGAAGTCGATATCGCCTTGGACCCGCTCGAGTGCACCAACTCCGTCGCGTATGCCCGTCCCAACGCCTTGGCTGTTGTCGCCATCGGCCCCAAGGGCAAGTTTCTCCACGCGCCGGATACCTACATGGAGAAGATCGCGGTCGGGGAGAAGGCGCGGGAGGCGATCGACCTGACCAGGACGCCGACGGAAAACCTCCGACGCATTTCAGACGCGTTGAACCTGGCGCTCGAGAACATGACGGTGGTGATTCTGGATCGCGAGCGGCACGAATCCCTGATTCGGGAAGTGCGCAAGGCAGGGTGCCGTGTGCAGTTGATTGCCGACGGTGACGTTTCCGCCGCCATTGCCACCGCCCTGCCCGGCACGGGCGTGGATGTCCTGATGGGCACGGGCGGCGCGCCGGAGGGCGTGCTGGCCGCGGCGGCGCTGCGCTGCGTCGGCGGTGCGATGCAGGGGCGGTTACGACCACGCAATCAGCGGGAGATCGAGCGCGCCAGGAATATGGGTGTGGATGATATGGACCGCGTCTACGACGCCGAGGACCTCGCCGGAGGCGATAACATCATGTTCGCCGCCACCGGCGTGACCAACGGCGATATGCTCCGCGGCGTCAAGTATCGCACCGGCGGTGCCGTGACGCACTCCATCGTGATGCGTTCCCTGTCGAAGACGGTGCGCTTTATTGAGACCCATCTCTCATTCGAAAACCAGCCCGCGTTCGCGCGGTTTTAGAGGCAGCCAAATGGTTGTATTCAGGCGGATGTGTTATTGTGAAAGGACGTCACCATGAATGTACGCATGACGGCCCGCCGCTTAGACCTCACCGACGGGATCAAGCGGCATATCGAGGAACGATCGGATCACTTCGGGCGCTTCTTCGATCACATTATCGATATCCACTGGTTGCTTGAAGTCGACAACCGCCGCCACACCGCCGAGACCACGGCGAAGGTCTTCGGGACCATGTTGACCGGTCGCGCGGAAGCCAACGATC
>DATKYL010000246.1:0-3707 GCA_035528515.1 Acidobacteriota bacterium
ATATCGAGATTGACAACGATAGCCATGCGCGCCCCCTACACCGTAAGATCCTGATCGGTCTGCAGTCTGACGCCGTAATCGAACACCTGCGCGATGATCAGGATGACCAAGCCGAGAAAAATGGCCAGCGGGTGAATGTCGATCGGCACCTCGAGGCACGCGTCGGGGATGTCAATCTGATAGAGATGTACACGGGCGTACAAGAAATTCAAGATCCCGTACACCGGTCCGGCGGCGGCGATACAATACCCGATCGTGCGCAGGCGTTTCGGGTTTTCCCGGATGAACGGCGATCCGTCGCGCACGGTGCGGATAAACGCACGCAGCAGGTACGCGATGAAGAGGTAACCGGCCAGCAGCAGCGCGGGGATGAAGAGCCACCCGGTCTGCCAGCGCATGTTCTCGGCTTCGACTTTGACGCGGCCTTCATACCCGACCACCGGCAGCGTTTCGCTTGTTGTGTGATCGTACGATGTCGAGAGCGGTTGATCGAAGGTGACCTCGATCGGCAGCCGGACATACTTCACCTCAAACGATGACGTCGCGGTGGCGAGTATCAGTGCGACATTGATCGCAGCAGCGACCCAGCCGGCATACCACAGGATCTGCGCTGCGATCCAGGTGGTCTTGATCATTCCCGAGCGTGGGATCGGTTTCTCTGCAGTCATGGCAACTCCCTCCGGAGCCCTGTGGCCCGAATCCAGTATACGCGAAAATCGGCAAGGAGTTGTCGATTATCAATACTATTTTATTGTTTACAGGTAAGTACTTGGGCGGGGGGGGGATACAGGGACTGGGACCCGATACCGCCGAACGGGTATGGGCGCGGGGACCGCGCCCACACGTGCGGAAGGGGGCAGTAAACGGGCGTTGCGCTGACTGTCCGGGACTATAACGGGGGTTCTACCCCGGCGGGTGTCACACTACTTGGCGGGCCGCGCCGATGGATTCACCGCAAGTGACACGCGGCCCGCGGGATGAGTTCAAGCTCTGCTCTTTCTGTATGTTTGCAATATGTGACCTGCCCCCGACTTGACAGCATACTGCATGACTGCATCATTCTGGGCAAGCAATCCCATTACATCATTAAAATACCGGTCGTACCCGAGAATCAGGGCGCAATAATTGCCGCGCGCAAAGTCTGTCGCGTCAAACACGATCTCAGCCAGAACGGAGTCACCCGATCTTGCAATGGCACGCCAGAGGTACCTGGGGAAGTTTTTGAGGAGCAACGGAGTGAGTTGTTCGTCCGGGAGTCGTCGCTGTGATGCAAGGTCGCGCTTCAACTGGCAGCTTTCGCTGAGAAAGACGTCCCATTCGATGCGTCCGTCGATCAGGTCCGGTACGTCAGCCTTCAGGTCCTCAACGAGTCTATCGAAACCAAGAACCTCACCGAGAACACTTGTAATGGGGATCCTAATCTTGTGATAAATGGGTACGATGATCGCCATGGGGACGAAACGAACCTTGGCGGTAGAGGCTGGGTCCGTGTTCCATGAGGTTCCCAGAGAGAACAGCGTTGTTTGCGTGCCATCGATTTTGAGATCCACCAGGACGCCGTCGAAGACGTTTCTCGAGAACGGTCCCACTTGGTCGTCATGGGAGTAGAGCCGAGTCATCCTAGACGACGTAAGGCATGTCTCTGCCCCCGGTAGAGGGTCCACATCTTCACCAAGGCGGAATCCGACGCCCGTGATTGCGTGGTAGTCTACCCTAGAAGGATTACCCTCTTCAATAACTGCAACGCCGATGAGAAGCGGAGTCCTGCCTTGGAGATAGCCGTAGAGAATGGCCTTAAACAGCCAATCAGAAGAAGCCGGGATTGGTGCCTTCCATGGTTCAAGATACTCAGACTCGAGCCCCACGCTTGAAATCGCCCTGGCCATCTGCTCAACTGTCAGGCCCACCGAGGGGAGTGCGCGGCCACGTAGTGGCATGCCAGTCGTGGCATTCTCTGTGATCTCTACCGGGGAAGGAAGAGCGTGTTGAAACCGAGAACTCGTATAGTGGAAGGCAGACCACAAGGCGCTCGTCGCGCACGCCGCCACGACTGTATCCTGTTCTTGGAAGGCCAAGCTCTCGACATGCAAGTCTATTCCAAAGAGGTTAACATAGTATGGTCGTGTGATTGGATAGTAGCGTCCGTCCTCTCGGTTTGGGTAGGTCTTCAGGCAGCTCCGCCCAAACATCGCCTCGGGGAGCTTCTTGATGACGAGAAAGCCAAGATAGTGGTCATTCAGGTAATCGGTACTGAGTCTGGTGGAACACTGCAGGAGTGCCTGTACAAATTCACTCTCACCAAAGGCCACGTCAAAGAAATGCAGTCGTGAGCAAAACCGCTCATATGGCCAATGACATCTGACGTAATACGACTGATAGTCGATCAAGAAGTCCTTGTCCACGTACGGTGTCTCGATTACAATCGTGCCTCGTGCTGGCCCTCCGTTTGATGCAAACGCCAGCAATGCGTCGAAGTAATCCTGGAGGTACTTGATATGGAGCTTCTGCTCGACTACTGCCGGATCCGCTCCCGCCAACTCACTGATAAGAGCGGTCAAACTGCTCCGGTCCGCAGGCTGGTACTCTCGGACGAAGTTGTCAGCGCCAGATGACATGGTCAGCGATTCATCGGAATTCTCAGCTTATCAGGATCTAGTTCGCGCGCCTTGCGAAGCCCCTCTTGAAGGCGCATGAGTTCTTCCCGCATCCGAATCCGATCGTCTGCGCTTTCGCGGGAAAGGAAGCGCGGTATGGCTTTCGCGACAACTGAAGCCACCTCAGCGTGCGTCTTTGTTCTAACAGGCATGCGGTTGTATCCTCCCCTTGGCCACAACTTGATCATTCGCGTTCCGACATGATTGAGAGCAGACCTAAGCTAGTCTTTCGACAGAAAGCATAGTCTACCCCCTACGTCAAGGCCTATTTTACGTCTATCGAGGTGTTTTGTTTGACACATTTCGCTTTCTTGATGACCAGCGCGCGCGGTTTCCGCAGAGTTTTGCTCCCAGAGAGCTGGTCGCCGATACGGGCACCCCGTCCGCCGGCTGAGTACTCATTGACCGTAAACGGCTGATCTTCTCAGGCCTCCCGCCCCAAGCGGAGGGCCGGGGATTCGAACCCCGATGGGCTTGCGCCCGGCGGTTTTCAAGACCGCTGCCTTACCGATTAGGTCTAGCCCTCCGAAGGTTCGCCGGTGCGCATGTCGTATGGTGCGCAGTCCCAAAGAACGTAACGGGTTGGGGGGATGTCAACAGGGTCACGCTACGGCATGAGCCCGTAGGGGCGCCCCCGAGTGGGCGCCCGCGCGGTGCGGATCGGTTTCGGGCGGCCACACGGGGCCGCCCGTACGATGTACGAGGTGATTCTGTTCCGGGCGGCCACATGGGGCCGCCCGTACGGTGTCGGTGGTCATCGCTCGTGGTGCCTCCGGGCGTGTTCGCGCCAGCGATCGGCGTAGGGAATCGGGGGGAAGCAGGGGTCGAGCGTCTGCCCGTCGGGGACGACCTGCCCGGTGACGACGTTGATTGCGGTCCAGTACGGTGCGGTCTGCGGGAGTTCGGTGTACCAGATCCACGGCTGCAGGTAGTCGGGGAGGGTCCGTACCATGACGGTCGGCGGGATGCCGCTCTGCATGTCGAGCGCCACCAACTGGGCGCGCGTTTTCCCGCCGACGCGTAGCGCGAGGACCAGAAGCAGGATCGCCAGAC
>DATKYL010000247.1:0-3307 GCA_035528515.1 Acidobacteriota bacterium
GCTTTTACTGCTGCGATCTGTTCATTCGTCATGTTTCCACCTCGATTTCCCGGCCGCCTTCGCCACCGCCATTACACCGCCCTCCTCATCATCAGCACCTTGCAGCGATCCTTGTGATCTGTGTCTCATTTTGTGTCTCCGTTCCGCCCATCCTGCGGTTTTTGCGGTTTCCGCGTTTCAGTGTTTTCAACTACTTGCCTTATTTCCAACCACCTGCAAACAGGGGGAGCGGTTCGACTCCCGCCGCCTCCACCATCCGCATTTGTGTTTAAAATCAATACTTTACTCTGCTTTACCATTATCGCTGTGTCTGCTTTGTGCCTGACTTTTCATCGAGATCGCGCTCCGCCCCGCTGCGGTCGTTGGCAGGGGACGAGAATAGCAATGGCTGATTCATATCATGTTCGGCGCGCTTCAGGTTGCGGACAGCAGCATCGAAATATGACCGCTTCAGTTCGCACCCCACGAACCTACGACCATGTTTCACCGCGACATATCCTTCGGAGCCAATCCCCGCGAATGGTGAGCATACCAGGTCTCCTCGATTGCTCCACAGCCTGATACACCGCTCAATCGTTCCGAGTTGCAGCGGGCATATGTGCCGCTCGTCTTTCTCGTCGCGCCCTTCCCTGACATTCAGCGTGTCCGATTCCGATATTCCGTACCAGATCGGACGAGCCCACTCAATCCAGTGCTCGTTATTGATGTCCGGGTGGACTGCCTCCGCATTCTCGCCCGGCTTTCGGAACACCAGTATAAAATCGGCGAGTGCCGGACGCAGCCAGGATGAATCCTTTTTCAGTTGGGTGAACATGAGGGATTTCGACTTGGTCCTGATGGCTTGAGCCTGAGGGTCTTTGTCAATACACACTTCGCCGTGGTAGATCCATCCGTGATCCTCAAATGCCGAGATCGTCTTCCCACGGAAGTCCTTCATTCCGATGTAGCCGTCCCGGACCAGCATCGCTGGAACCTGTGAGACATGAACGCAGCAATTCCTGCCCGGCATTGTGACCCGCAGGAGGTGGTCGATGATAAACCCGAAATGCTGGTAGAAGTCATTCTCATTCTTTGAGTTGCCCACGTCCCGCTCAGTCGGCGAGTAGGTATAGAGACTCAGGAATGGCGGCGAGAATACCGATAGGCCGACGGATTCATCTGTCACCTCAGCCATCCGTTCGACGGAATCCCCAAGCATCAAGCACCATCCGCCCGATGACTTCTCGTCGGCCTCATAGATGAATTCAGCCCCGCCGCCAGCAATCTCTGACTTCTCGAATTCCTGTACGTTCTCAATCAGTTTCTCGCTCATGTTTCTCGCCTCAGATTCTTTCCTCATTACATTGTCAAAGATCGGCCGCTCGGCATCACTCAGGACGATATGGACCGTGACCGGCATTGTCTGCCCGAACCGATAGCAGCGCCGGATGCATTGGTAATAGGCTTCCCACGAGTCCGAAAGCCCGACAAATGCCATGTTGTGGCAGTTCTGAAAATTCATCCCAAACCCGGCAATTTTCGGCTTTGTGACCACCACTCGAATTGATCCATCCTGAAATGCTTCGATACATTCGATCTTGTCATCGGCGCTCATGTCGCCCTTGACCTCCACCGCATCTTCGATGGCCCTCGCGAGTGCCGTGCTTTCGTCGTTCAATCCACACCAGAGAATCCATTGGTGGTCATCATTGTTGACCATCTCGGCGACGGCAGCAACGCGCTCGCTCAGCGTTTTCTTGCGGATCTCGGTGCGTTCAGTGATGCCCTTCAGCCCCGCCCAAAAGAGCATCCCGTCCGGCTTCGCGTCCGTCTCTACAAATAGCGGCTGGATTGTCAGCGGTGGCAGATCATAACCCTCATCCGAATAGCCCAGGTCGGACGGCATCCTGATGCTCATGCCCCACGACGCGAGCCACTTGTAGAATGGTCCCTCGGCATGTCCCTTGGGCCTCCAGATTGTATCGTCATGCACGAAGAACGTAGCCAGCATGTCGGCCCGGGTCTTAATTCCTAGAAATTCGGAGTGGTTCGCAATCTCGGTGATATCGTTTGGCGCAGGGGTCGCCGTGCAGCACAGCCGATATTCGGTTTCGGAAAACATCTCCGTGAGTTTGCGCCTCGTCTTCCCGTCCAATCCTTTCAGGATGCTCGACTCATCTAGGACTACGGCACCGAAGTCAGTCGGATTGAATTTGTCGATCATCTCGTAATTCGTGATCGTCAGCGGGTGGACTTCGCCTGTCCTGGAATAGACGACATCCAATCCGATCTTGCGCGCTTCGCTTACAGTCTGGCGCGCGACCGTAAGCGGTGCGATAATCAGTGATGGCCTGTCAGATACGAGCCGCGCCCACTCCAACTGCATGAATGTCTTTCCGAGCCCAGTATCAGCGAAGATCGCACATCGGCCCTTGCGGATTGCCCATCGCGTCAAGTCCCGCTGAAACGGAAATAACATCTTGTGAATTGCCCCCGGCTTGACCTCTGGCCCGATTGGCTGGATTGCCGCATCCTTCGTTTTCAGGAAGTCTCGATACTCCACCCTCACCAATGCCTCCTCCATTACCCAGTCTGCTAAGCCGCGCCTAGCCCCATCCTCGTCTTGCTCGCCGTGAATGTTACCAGTGCGGTCTCCCTGTAAATATCCCACACACTTCCGCTGCTCCGCGAGGCACCGGGCAAGGGTCACTGCACGTCTCCCTCAATCCGCGCCAGCCGTTGCGTCTGACAGACCGGATCTTGTGCCCATGCTCGGGCAAGGTCGGCCTCAAGCTGCGTCTGCCGGGATTGTACCCAGGGGCTATAGTGCCGCTCGGTAATCTTGATTGACGAGTGCCCCAACAGGACCGACACACGCTCCAGCGGGACGCCGCCCAGCACCAACACCCCCGGCTCAGACTCAAACATGCGCCTGATCGTGTCCGTTGAAACGCCCCAACTCTGAGCGATCTGGGATGGTTTGTAATGTCGCTCAAGCACCCGGTCAGTCATCTGCCCTCCGGCTGGTTATGACTACCATCTGCACCGTGTCGCCTGGAAGGCACCATTCCTGGAGTGTTTTCCGGTTGGTGCCGACGTAAGGCCCGTTAATAGGTGGATCGCCATAGTTGCTGTACGTTTCGACTAGGCGCAGTTTGCCGTCGGCTTTGTAGATGGCGTAGAGTTTACCCACGCTGGGCCTCCTTCGGCGCGACGAGGGTCTCCCGCAACTGCTGACACCACAACCGCGAGATGTCGGCGCTGAGACGGTCCCTGCTGATCCCCAGGAATTGCAGTTCCTTGTTGATTCTGTCCTGCTCATATCCGC
>DATKYL010000248.1:0-7205 GCA_035528515.1 Acidobacteriota bacterium
CTCCTCGAACGACACGGTGTACCTGCAGACGGCAGTCGTCTTTTAGAGAGGGGAATGGGAAACATCCGGGGGGATGGACACGCCCCGCCCGCCTCAGGCGGACGGGGCGTGACGCTTTGCGCCCGGTTACGACCCGTCCCGCACGTGAACCGCCCCGATCCACCACGTCACCCGCGCGCAAGCGCGGGGGCGCCAGGCCGCGACTTCCTGGCCGGCAACCCTCCCGCCACCGTCGAAAAGCAGATTCCTCGGTCCCCTCGGAACGACTCCGGTGATTTCGGAATGACTCCTGTGGTCATGGAGTCTGGGAGTTGGAACCTGAGTCATGGCGCCTGAGAGTTGGAACCTGGGTCATGAAACCCGTGATTGTGGAGCCCGCGGTTGGGGAGCCTGTGGCTGTGGAACCCGTGATTGTGGGAAAGGTGGTCTTGGAAGATGACACAAAATCAGAGTCGTTCCGAGGGGACCGAGGAATCTGCTTCTTATCCCCGTCGAGCCACCCTGGTGGGGGCTGCTAACGGCCAGACAGGTGGCGGGTGACCCGGCATACCCTCGCATCCCCCCTCTGTCACAATCCGCCCCGCTATTCCGGTCCGACCCCCTGATTCTGCTGGCGTTCCGCGTTTCAGGTCCTTTCTTGACCCGTTGGTATCGCAGTCCGGGTTTCTGGAGGGAGGGGGCCATGAGACATCACCAGCGTACGACAGGTCGGCTGAGCGGTCACATACTCTTTGCGGCCGTGCTGACGGCAACCTGCGCCCTGATACCGGCGGCACAGGCGCAGGATTTCGACGCGGCCAAAGTGACGGTCGGCGGACATTTCGACGTTCAATCAGTGGTCTCCGACAATACCCTGTCCAGCCACGAGTTCCGTATCGGGCAGTTGGGGCTGACCGTCTCCTCCGAGTTCACCCGCAAGATCACCGCCGGGGTCGAGGTCGCCTACGACCTCAACGACCAGATTGTCGTTGACGAGGCGTTCATCGACTGGACCTTTTTCCATCGCCAGCGCCGCTTTGTCCGTCCCCAGACCGGTGGACTTCTGCACGTCGGGTTGAAAGTCGGCCGTTTCGACGTCCCCTTCGGGATCGACTGGAAGGACTACTCCTCGTTCGACCGCCCGCTGATCACGATGCCGCTGGTGGTGATCAATACCCACCGCGGCTGGAACGACATCGGCGGCGTCTTCTTCGGCTCAACCACCTGGTGCAACTGGTCGGTCTGGGTGGTCAACGCCTTCGGGCAGTCCCCCGCGCTACGCTGCGTGGACCGTGACTGGGTCCCGCCGCAGCCGCCGCAGGACGCGCTCACCTGGCGGTCGCCGGCGTTCACGAATCTGGAGTCTCCCGTGGACGAAGCGTTCGGCCTGCGCACGGCGATTGTGATCAGCGAGGTCTTCGAGTTCGGGACCTCGTTCGCCGCCGGGTCCACCGAGAACAACGTGCAGGACGAAAAGCTGATCGGCTTCGATTTCGTCGCCGCCTACCAGGGTTTCGAATTCAAGACCGAGTTCATCCGCCAGGAACGGTTCCGTACCACCAACGATGAGAAGATCGTCTACGGCTACTACCTGCAGACACTCTACGGCAACGACCGCTTCTTCGGCGTCACCCGCCTCGACGCCTACGAACCCGACGACTCGGAAATCTATCCGCTCGGGATCACCACCGACGAGACCATCTTCTGCGGCTCATTCGGCGCCGGCTTCAAAGCGACACCGCAGACCCAGATCCGCGCCGAGTACCGTCTCTCCGAAGGCTCCCACAACGACCGGCTGGTGGTGCAGGCGGTGGTGGGGTTTTGAAAGCATCCTTGGTCCAGCATCACTGCAGACTTGCCAACACAGCGGGGGGAGAATGGGGCTTGCGTTAGGGTACAGTCCTATGTTCTTTTCGCTTCCACAGGTGGACCGTAACCGAGGCCGGAGACCTTGGAGGGCTGATGATCGCTGCATTCATGAATATGAAGGGTGGAGTAGGGAAGACTACGCTTTGTGTTCAGCTCGCTGGTGCCGCTGCCGAGCAGATGAAACGCGTACTGATCATCGACTGCGATCCCCAGTACAACGCAACGCAACACCTGATGAAGCCTGAGGACTATTTCGAACTTGACGAGAAGAGAAGGACGATATACGACGTTCTCCAGCCCAGCGTCCAAGCTCCTAGTCCTTTCCGTGTCGCCCTACTTGCAGAGTCCCCGGCCACGCCGAAGGTCAAGGACATAGCCCATACCCTGTTTCACGTTAAAAGGGGGCAGCACAAGGGGGTCGTTGATTTAGCGCCAGGGTCACAGAAACTCATGTATCTTGTATTGGGCAAGTCCCAAGGGACTATCAAGCCGATGCAGGATCGACTCGAGTCATTCGTCAGCGAGGCAGAGCGCGCGTATGATATCGTATTCATTGACTGTCATCCTTCTGGGTCATTTCTGACCACGAGCGCGATCGCTCTCGCTGATCTTGTAGTAACACCTGTGATTCCCGATTCGTATAGTCAAAGGGGGTTGGTCTTGATGGGAGAGTTTCTGCGTTACATTGCGAAGTTCTCCACAAGACAACGTACCATGAGAATCGTGTTCAACATGATTCCTAATGGGGGAGATAACGACCCCGTTCTGCTGGGTATTCGAAGGCATCCTCTTTTCAGAGACCTCTGTGTCAATGCCGTCCTGCACCGGAGTAACAGCATTGCGACTGCCGGAAGAGTGCAGGGAAGTACCTGGAAACGTCTGATTCCTTGGTCAAGAAAGCCGTGGTCGTCTCGAGTTAAGCGAGAATTCAACAACATCTACGATGAATTGTTTGGAGTGTGATTTATGAGCAGCCGCGAGAACCCTGCATTCCGTCTTGCCAGAACTGTAATGTCGGCGTCCTCGTCTCTTGAAGAGGTTCGTACTTGGGCGTCCCTCCTTGAGGACCCTGTCTTCTGCAGGCGAGTGTCTGCGGCCCTGCGGGTATTGGATTCGGCCCTCCAGAATCCCATGGTGTCTGCACCTTTAGAACATCGAGATTCAGCTGCTGCACCGAGGGATCTGCCGAAGTCGAGTGAATTACTTCTGTTACAGAAGCTCGAAGCGATCCTGAGGCAGCGGGGAATAGGACCGAGCGATCTACAGAAACTGGTCCGCCGTGTCTTCAAGATCGACATACCGGTCAGTAGGAGAGGACTCAACCGGTACCTGAGGCGCTTGCAGCGTCAGCACTTGCTCTATGATCTTCATGCCCTGCTTACCGAATCGTCGTCGGCAGGTGACCCGCAAGCAATGGAAGATCCATGGGTTCGAGAAATGCTCGCTCACGCACGGCGCCGGTAGAATGGCTGAGACGGATTTACCGATAGAATACGCAAACGCCACTGCGTGTCTCACTAAGAACACGCGTGATGCCGTAGAATTCGCGCGAGGTCCCGAAGGTGAGCGTCTGGCTAGAGCCTTTACCAAGACAACGTGCTGGTGTTCGGCCCTCCTCGAGCAGTACGCCGACAACCCTGCGAGCATCCACATCGCAGGGGCGTGGAGCGAGGTGGTTAACATCCTTGCGCTTGCACCGTTCGCCTTCTACCGACAGAGCTTGATCAGCATGCGGATACTCTTGGAGGATGTGTTGGCGTTCTCATACTATCAATCGCATCCGGTGGAGTTTGCCACTTCATGTACAGACCCCGACTATTGGATCAGCAAGAAGAAGATGCTCGAATTCCACCAGAGGCACACCTGGAAGGGGAAGATAGACGTCGAACGGCTCGGCATCGTCGCAGATTTCAACAGGCTATACAGCACTCTTTCCCAAGTAATCCACGCGCAGAGCACGGCCAATGTATCAATAGCTCAATCGTTCGAGAGTTTCTCCTACGACACGAATCAGGTCGATCGTGTTTGCTCGATTGCCGAGAACACTGACGACGCAGTATCGGTGTTCCTTTCGTCAGTTTTCTGGGGTCTCTTCCCCGAATTCCCGCCGGAATCCCAGAAGATCATCATCGGGGGGTGGCCAAGCACAAAGGTTCGCGGTCTCCAACTGCGTCCTTAACAACCTCTTCAGGAGGCGCTGCTTCAGATTGGTACCCCGCGTGCCACGCAATTGATGCCTGCGTTCGCTTTGCCTCTCCGCAACTGACAGCCACGCTCTACCCCCAAAAGTGATTGATTCCCACCCTCCCCACCCCGCATTTTCCCCCTGCGAGGAGGTATACCATGTTTCGTAAAGTCAGTGATTTCCTGGGCGCCTGGACGTATGAGAGCGACCAGACCCAGAAGATGCTCGACCGGCTCACCGACGCATCCCTCAAGCACGCGGTAGGGAAGGGGCACCGGACAATCGGCCGCGTGGCGTGGCACATTGTGGTCACGATCCCGGAGATGGGGCAGCAGGTCGGTCTGAAAATCGCCGGCGCCGATCCCAAAGCCGCCGTTCCCGAGACCGCCGCCGCGATCGCCAAGGCCTACAGAGAGGCCGCCGCATCGCTGGGCGAACAGGTCAAGGCCAACTGGGACGATGCCACGCTCGAGAAAACCGACGACATGTACGGTGAGACCTGGATGCGCGGTCAGACGCTGGCCGCGGTCAGCAGCCATCAGACACATCACCGGGGACAATTGTCGGTGCTGATGCGTCAGGCGGGTCTGGCCCCGGTCGGCCCGTATGGTCCGGCCAAGGAAGAGTGGGAGAAGTACAACGCCCCCGCCCCGGAAGTGTAAGACAGCACATCGGACAGACGGCACGGCGACGTGCCCACCGCCCGCAACAAGTTGATCCGTAGGGGCGACCTGGCAGGTCGCCCGTCCCCGCGACGGTGATGATGTAGCGAGGGCGACGCAGCGCGTCGCCCCTACAAACCCTTTGTTGAAGACAACCTGCCCGTAGGGGCGCCCCCGCGTGGGCGCCCGCGATACCGCGGACACGCGACAGGCGGCCACACAGGGCCGCCGCTACGATCCCCACCCCCGCAGACTCATCTGTAGGGGCGACACGGTGTGTCGCCCGTTCCGGCGAGAGGGATCGTGACGGCAAGGGCGACGCAGCGCGTCGCCCCTACCATCCCCAACGGCAACTCCCCGACACATGAATGTGCACGCTCAACCCTTCCGAATCCCGTACTCGTTCATTTTCAGGCGCAGGGTATTCCGGTGGATGCCGAGCGAGGCCGCGGTCTGGGCCAGCGCCCAGTTGTGATGTTGCAGGGTACGGATGATATGGCGCCGTTCGACTTCGGCTAAGGGGAGGGACGGCGATTCGCCGCCGTCGGTTATGGATTCGGCGGCTTCATCTTTCTGCCCGATCCGCGGCGGGAAATCGGCGAGGTCGAGCACGTCGCCGCGCACTAAGACACAGGCGCGTTCGATCGCATTCAGCAGTTCGCGCACATTCCCCGGCCAACTATAGGAGAGCAGCGCGTCCTTGACCGCGGGCGTGATACCGGTGATCGGACGGGTGCGTCCGTGATTGAAACGGGTGATAAACGTGTCGATCAAAGGCAGGATATCTTCCGACCGTTCGCGCAACGGCGGGATCACAATCTGGATCACGTTGAGACGATAATACAGATCCTCGCGAAACTTGCTCTCCTTCACCATCTCCTCGAGATCCTGGTGGGTCGCGGTGACCACACGGCAGTCGGTGTGGATCGTCTCGGTCCCCCCGAGGCGTTCGAAGGTTTTCTGTTCCAGGATGCGCAGGAGCTTGGCCTGAATCGACGGGGGCATGTCGCCGATTTCATCGAGGAACAAGGTGCCGCCGGAGGCGAGTTCGAAACGGCCGATCCGTCGGGCAATCGCGCCGGTGTACGCCCCCTTTTCGCTGCCGAACAATTCGGCCTCCAAGAGCGTTTCCGGGATCGCGGCGCAGTTGACCGCGATGAAACTGCGGGCGCTGCGCGACGATGCCCGGTGCAGCGCGCGCGCGACCACTTCCTTGCCGGTCCCCGATTCGCCGCGGACCAGCACGCTGGCGTCGGAATCGGCGGCGCGGGCGACGGTCGAGAACACTTCGCGCATCGCCGCCGAGGCCATGATGATGTTCTCGTCGCGATACGGCTCTTCAAGTTTCTCTTTAAGGTAACGGTTCTCGGCTAACAGCCAGTGCCGCTCACCGGCGCGTTCGAGGGTTGCCAGGAGTTCCTCCAAGTCGAGCGGCTTCTTGAGAAAATCGAACGCCCCCTTCTTCATCGCCTCCATTGCACTTTCGAAGGTCCAGAGCGCCGAGACCATGATCGCCTGCAAGTCGGGGTTTGACCGGAGCAGGTCCGGCAGCAGTTCCAGACCGGAACGTCCGGGCATCTTGATATCGAGCAGGGCGATCTCAAAGAAAGTCTTCTCCGCTACGGCGATCGCGGCATCAGCCGAGTCGGCCTCGGTGACCTGATACCCCTGCTTCTTGAGTCCCCCCGCCATCGTCTCGCGGCTGGGTTTCTCATCGTCGACAATCAGAACGCGCAAACTCGGCATGGTCGATCCTCCGGGCGGCAAGCTACGGCAGGCGCCCGGCAGGGGCAAACCCGTTTGTCGGCCTCGCCGTCGCGGTCCCTCTCGCCGGGACAGGCGACACACCGTGCCGCCGCTACAGACGAGTCTGCGGGCGCGGGGTCGTAGCGGCGGCCCTGTGTCGAAGACTCTCGGAACGGAGTGGCCGCCTGTACCGTGTTCGCGGTATCGCGGGCGCCCACACAGGGGCGCCCGTACGGGTAGACTGTCTTCAACACAGGAATCGTGGGGCGGCGCGGCCGGCGGGGGACGATCCGGATTGGCAAGAAAAGTGGGAATATCCGCCCGGCTCATCGGTAATCGGGGTGAACAGCATCAGGGACCGACAGCGGGCGACAAGCTGTGGGAGGTGGCAATGATCTTATCGGCGAGATCAGTATGGCGCAGTGTGCTCCCGGTCGCGGCGGGGCTGGCGTTCGCGGCCTGCTCCGGAGAGCGGTCCACGGAACCCGAGGGTCCGGTACCGTTGACGGCAATCGACCTGTCCACCGAGCTGGTGACCGGCGTATCGGACTGGGTCGAGGCACAGACGCTGACGTTGGATGAGTACACCTTCGCTCTGGGCGATCTGCCGATGGTCGAGGCAGATGCGGCCGACGATGTGCATGTGCAATTCGTTGGCACCTGGTACGCGGAGACCTTCAACATCGATGTGTTTGTGCCGGATTGTGATGGTTGGTCCCGCGTCGAAAACGAATCGCTTCTGAAGGCCGTGCGCGTTAACCCCC
>DATKYL010000249.1:0-6897 GCA_035528515.1 Acidobacteriota bacterium
GTCGCCCCTACGATCCGTGAGCGTGTGTTCGGGGATGAATGTGCTGGAATGTAGTGGCGTATTGCATACGCTCACACTCGGCAAACTGGTGTCCTACTCCACGTAATGTCATTCCGAACGAAGTGAGGAATCTGCTTTACCCGGCGGCGAGGAATCCGGACTCACCGACTACGGAGGCGTCGCGGCGTCCGCGGCTGCCTCCGCCTGAAGCGCATCGATCAGCCGCTCGACCGCCTTGCGGTACTTCTCCGGTTCTTTCCAGGTTGTGAAGTCGCCGACGAACTTACGCGTCATGTCCGGCTGCAACGGGTGATCCCAGTCGAAGACCGCACGGTCAACGGCAATAGGAAAGAGCACATCTTTGTGTTCACGCGCTTCCTTCTGCAACGCCCGTTCGATCTCCCGGATCACCGGTTCCGACTGAAGCGACTTCTCGCTGCAGATAACGATCAGCTTGTCGTAGACACGAATCGCCTGGTCGATCTCCGCAATCAGCGTCCGTCCCCACTTCGCATCATCCCGCCAGCGCCAGCAGCGGACACCCTTGGCCTGGAGATCGTTGTAGAGGCGTTCGCTGAAGGCGTCGTCTGCCTCGGTGTAGGAGATGAAGCACTTGTAGAACTGGACCGGCTGCATCGCGGCAAAGAGAGACGGGATGTACTCGATGAACACCTCGGGAACACCGCACCCACGGAGGAAGGTCTCCGGGATCTTGCCTCTTGAGCGGACGATTGTGTCAACCGCGACAATGCTCGGACCGCCGTGGTGAATCTCATCCAGTCCAAGAACTCCCGCGAGGTCTATACGTGCAAAGACCGTGTTACTGCAATTCGCTCTCGCCATATTTGCGCCAGTAAGCGTGGCGCCTGTAAGATCCGCGTCAGCAAGCTTTGCATCCCGAAGGTCGGTACCATGCAAGAACGAATCGTTCAACAGTGCATGTCGTAAGTCGGCCCTTTGTAGGAGGACGCGGTATAAGGATGAGAACGTGAGATCTGCACGGAGTAGAATGGCTCCTGTCAGGTCTGCACCGTCCAAGTATGCACCTTTCCGCACTATATAGGGCAAATCTTCCGTCAGGGCTCCTGACGAGACGATGGGTCCCAAGTTCGCACCAGCGAGGTTGATTCCTGCCAATTGCGCACTTTCCAGACTGAGAGGTGTTCGCGGATTCGCCTGCCTCCAGCATCTAATCGCCTCCGCCCCCTGCTTCACAATCTCTACGTGTTCCGGATTGGCCATTACCCACCTCGTAAACCGGTTGCTGATTACAACGGATGCCACGGAAAATCTGTGTTCTCGATTATGAATCCTGCCACGCGCCAGACTTTAGTGGCAATTACCCACAGGACCCCTGCTCCCCCTATCGCATAACACGCCGCGCAAACGAGCCGGAGCGGCCGGTGCCGCCACGACAAGGGCCAGTAGTGCAGTAGCGACTGGCCCAATTGGTCAACCCATTGATCCCTACTGAACTCTTTGATGCGAGAGGGCGCAAAGATGGCGTACAGCGTCGATCCTATCGCCAGAAGGACCGTGGACATCAGCAGGAGAAGCGACTGTTGTGGGATCGGCCACTTGTGGACCCTGTCCCGAACCAGAGCTGCCAGCGCCTGAACGGTGCTATCCGCGGCAGGGCCGAGTTGAGAGGACCACTCCTGCAATAGGACGACTTTTTCATTGTATATGCCGAGAACGTAGAAGAAGAGTGGGATGAGGATCAAGACCGAGTAAGATGCTGCGAACAGGGGCAGCTTCCCCACTATTCGCATGTGCTCCCAATCCAGCCATCGGTCAGCCCAACCCTGCTTGCACGTTTCGAAGTACACTGCATCCCCGCCGCCTGGCTGCGCCAGCCTGACCTTGTGGAGGTGCCGCGCGCGTGGTGCACCCTTGATTCCCTGCATTTGAGCGGAACCGAGATTGGCCTCAAAGAAATCCGCACCAGAAACATCTGCGCCATCCAGATGAGCGCCCTGGCAGTTGGCACCCGCAACCTTTGCTCTTGTCAAATCAGCATGAGACAGCCGGACGCCCGAGAGACTTGAATGGGAAAGATCGGCTTTCTTTAGAATGGCGTGGGAGAAGTTGACGTTGGAAAGATCCATTCCATCGAGCGCTACGCCAGTCAGAATGGCCCCTTCGAAGTTGGCGCCCCTGAGATTTGCTTGTGCGAAATTCACACCGGTTAGGTCCGCATACTGCAGATTCACCCTGTCTAGAGGCTGTGCCGTGAAATCGGCACCCCTCAGATTCGCACCTTCGAATGTGGCCTTCGCCAAGAGCACCTCTCGAAAGCTGCACCCCTCGAGGTTGGCCCCCTTAAGATTTGCGCCCCTCAGATCCATCTTCCATAACCTGCACCCATGAAGATCGAAGCCCGAGAGATCGGCGTCTATCAGGTCTAACGGCTGCTCTGGGTTCTCCTCCCGCCATTCCCGCATCGCCTCCGCCCCCTGCCTCACAATCTCCTCGTGTATCGGATTGGCCATCGCCCACCTCGCGTCTCGTAGTGATGCCGTGAATATACGGGGGTTTGTCCGGGTTTGCCAAGCAACGTCACGACCGGCTGGCGCCGGTGGCGATAAAGCAGATTCCTCACTTCGTTCGGAATGACTGACCCTGAGGTGAGTTCGGAACAATGGCCGGGGAGTAGGGTGGGCTATGCCCACCATTCCCGCTGCAATGCTCCCGTGAACGTGTGGTGGGCGGAGCCCACCCTACCGGCCGACGGCCGTAATCCGTGGCTTGGGCCGACGCGATCTGGATGACCGGGAAAAGGCAGACGAACATCGCCACCGACAAAGTGAAGCGTCTTTCCCCCAGAACCATCTCTGACTCCTTTCGCGTGGCAGACATCAACTTGTATTTCTGAGAAGTGCGGATACACACTCCCGGGCTATTGATATCCCGGCGTCAGTTGCCGGACAGACCGGTCGGCGAGGTTGATGATCTGCAGACCTCGCGTACCACGGTGATCAGCGTAGCGTGGGTCTTCGTAAACAATGCCCAGATCAGCATGAACGAGCTGACTACCATCGGGCGAGAAATCCATCCCTTCGGACGCTTTTGTGTTCAACTGCTCTACGGATTGATCTTCACGGTTGAAGAGATACAGATTCGGTCCCGGGCCGCCGCGATAAGCGGCGTTGAAGGCGATCAACGATCCGTCGGGGGAGACGCGCGAGGGTCCAAACCAAGAGAAGCCGCACTTCAGGATCGCGGTGATGACAGTGTCGCCGGGATGGTAGACTGCGAGGCAATGGTCAGTGCCTCGGGTGGTGTAGACGCTTAACGTATCGCTGTAGGGAAAGCAAGATGGCCACTCCACAACGAAAGAATCAGGCCAAGTCCAGCGGGCTAAGTCGGTTCCATCCGGCCTCATCGAGTAAACGCCACGCTCGGCGCCGACGTTCTTCGCGAAGAATATTCGATTGCTGATGGCTGACCATGAAGGGAATGCGTGAAATTCCCCGGACGTCAATTGCACTAGACTATCCCCGCCCACTGAGACTTTGTACACACCCAGTATGGAGGAGAACACCAGCCATTCACCATCCGGGGACCAATCAAGCCCGTGGATGATGAGACTCCCGAATTCACGAACGACCGTGATGGAGCCCGTTGAGACAGACACTGTCCTTAAGGATGTGTGGTAGAGTGAGTCGAACAGCATTGTAATGTAGGCGACCGTCTCGCCATCGGGCGACCACGCGGGGAGGAAGTCTTTGTCGGTCTCCACCATCGTCGGACCGATCGGGATGGTCGGCCCGCCGCCATCATACAAACATCCATTGGCAGCCAATAACGTGGCTGTGAGCAGAACCGAGAGGCGGAGAGCCCTCGAGCCCGGGCGTCCCGAGCGGGGAAATCCTCCGTTTTCCCCCCGCACCCGCGGCACGGCGATCCGCACTTTCTGTCCCGCCGTCCGCATGCTGCCCGGCTTGCGGCCGTAGCGGCCCCCCGCCCGCTCCTCGGTCTTGCGCGCATGGCGCGCACCGGCCAGCCTGTACACCTCCACGTCCAACAACTCCTGGACGTGCATCAATCCCAAAGGAATTAAGCGCCCGATCAACTCCGCCTTGGTGTCCAGCTCCGCCGCCGCGTAGTCCTCCCGCCGGATCACCGCCACCTGTCCCGATCGCCGATGCATCTTGCGTCGGCCGGCCCGCATCCCCATCATACTCATTGAATGGCTCCCCCTTTCGGAGTCCCTCGAACTTCAGCTAAGGCTTGCTGACCCCAAAGCCCCCTGAGGCGCCGTCCCACGAGGTATCCACGACATACCCGGGGGTCAACTGCCTGACCTGTCCGGTCGCGATCTCCAGGATCTGAAGTCCGTCGGTTATTTCGTGGTCCAGATAGACGACATAGTGCCCATCGGGTGAGAAGTCGTAGCCTTCAGTCCGCGTAGGTACAAGGGTGAGGATCGTGTCCGTCTCACGATCGTAGGCGTAGAGACTGCTTCTGAGCGGGTGGTCGATATTGCTGGTGAAACCCACGAAGCGGTGGTTCGGAGACATCCGTATTTCCTGGAACGAGAGCAGACCACATCGCAATTTGCTGATGACACAGGTGTCTCGAGGATAATAGAGGACGAGACAATACGAGTTCTTCTCTTCCCAACCCATTGCGGCCAACGTGTCGCTGTCCGGAAACACTGTCGGAATCGCTAAGTCGCACGAGGCCGGATACGTCCATCGTCGCAAGCCTGTGCCGTCCGGCCCCATCGAGTAGACACCACCCTCCGATCCGCCGTTGATGCCGAAGAAGATGCGATCACTGACCCGCGACCAGGTCGCGGACACATGGAACTCTCCCGCCTTCAACAGTGTCAGACTGTCCCCGGTGGTCAGTATCTTGACGATTCCTGAGGCCGTCGAGAGGAGAAGCCACCGTCCGTCCGGTCCCCATGCCGTATTGAAGGGTGCCAGGTGCGCCATGTCCCGTACGGTGTCGATCTTCCCCGTCTCGACATCAACGGTCTGGAGATACTGCTCGTAGGAGAAGACATCGGGCCCTTCAAGGAAGGCCCAGTACGCGACCGTCCTCCCGTCGGGCGACCAGGCCGGAAGCATGTCCGCCCCGTTGGTGACGTAGACTGTATCCGGCGGCTCAGGCAGCGGGTCTACCGGGCGCTCATCGGTGCAGCCCGCAAGCCCTACTGCAAGCAACACCGCGAGGAGTGGACCCGCCGCTAACGCGTACTTCTCCCCGATACCGAAGTGCGTTGGGGTGGTTTTCCTCACCGTTCCTCCCCTGAGAATCTCTTCGTACTACTCTGCACAGGCAGCATTACGCAGCTGATCGCTGCTGTCAAGTCCGAATGTGCCGGGGTTGGCTTCCACCGGTGCGGTCTACGGGCGCCACGAGTGGTAGGCTGCGGTCAGATACCGCTACCCCCGCCACGGGGGTCAGATACAGTCAGTGAGGGCGGCCGGATTCCCCCGCTTGCGCGGGGAGTGAGGGGCAAATGAAAAAGCAGATTCCGAGTCCCGGTTCCAGGGTCGAAACTCGGAATGACCGACCCTGAGGTGAGTTCGGAACAATGGCCGCGGAGTAGGGTGGGCTATGCCCACCATTCCCGCTGCAATGCTCCCGTGAACGTGTGGTGGGCGGAGCCCACCCTACCGGCTGCCCCTTATTTGCCTGTACCCACAACCAAAACCCCCGCGGGGGGGGCGCGGGGGTCTCGGCACTCAACTGCACATAGAACGAAGGGACATTACATCAACATTGCGAATACCCGCAGCCGCGGCAGAGGACACAACCTTCCTCGTGCTCCAGCATTCCGCCGCAGTCGGGACAGTGTTCCTTGGCGATGTCGGGAGCCTTGATCACACGTCCGCCGTTGCCGAAATGGTGATTCAGCACTTTGGCGATCGCATCGGGAATCGACGACACCACGCCGCGCCGTTCGAAGATCGGCTGCGACCCGCCGATCCCCTGCAGTTGTTTAACAATCTGCGCCACCGGTAGGCCCGAACGCATCGCCAGCGAAATCAGGCGACAGATCGCCTCGGTGTCAGCCATCGTCGAATAACCCGACTTGCCGATCGACGCGAAGACCTCGAACGGTTTCCCGTTGTGGAGGTTGACGGTGATATACAGGTTGCCATACCCGGTCTTGATCTTCTCGGTGAATCCCTGAAGAATCTCGGGCCGGTCGATCGGTTTGACCTGGGCGGGCTGTGCCAGCGGCTTCGGTGCGGGTTTCGCCGGGGGCGGCGCGGGCCTCGTCTCCGGCGGTGCATCGACTGGACCGTCGAGATCGAGCGGCCGCGCATCGAACGCCCCGCCCTGGTCAGCGTCGCGTGCGGTCTGGGGCGTTGACCCGGTCGACAGCACCTGCCCCGGACGGCTCCCGTCGCGGTAGATCGTCACGCCCTTGCATCCCAGACGAAACGCCTGCCAGTAGGCGGTCTGCACATCGTCGCGCGTCGCGCTCTGCGGCAGGTTGATCGTCTTCGACACCGCCGAATCGCAGTGCTTCTGGAACGCGCCTTGCATGCGGATGTGCGCTTCGGGGACAATGTCGGCGGTGGTGACGAACACTTCGCGCACGTCCTCGGGGATCTCATCGATGTGCTGAATCGAATTCCCCTGCGCGATCGTCTCCATTAGTTCGGGTGAATAGAATCCGCGTTCGCGCGCGATGGTCTCGAAGAGCGGGTTGACATCAACTAAGCGCGTCCCCTCCATGACATTGCGCACGAACGAGACCGCGTAGTACGGCTCGACCCCCGATGAGCAGCCGGCGATGATCGAAATCGTCCCCGTCGGCGCCACCGTGGTTACCGTGGCATTGCGCATCGCCACACCCTCGTCGGCGTAAACCGAATCCTGCCAGCGCGGGAACTTGCCCCGCTTCTTGGCCAAATCGGACGAACACAAACA
>DATKYL010000250.1:0-2930 GCA_035528515.1 Acidobacteriota bacterium
CCTCAGAATCTACCAGGAAATGTCTCGCAGGGTCTGACAGATGTACACCGGCTCCCAGCCCGTCCCTCTGATATTCAAGAGCGACGATCGTCGTGCCTGATGTGGGGCCATGATCGGGGGAAGACTCCGACCTGGTGGGTGCTCTCTATGCCGGAGGCCGGACTCGAACCGGCACGTCCCATTCGGAACAAGGGATTTTAAGTCCCTGGCGTCTACCATTCCGCCACTCCGGCGTCTTGCCGGCGCCAAGATGCGCAATGACGCGCCGGAAGGCATCCCAATATTCCGTGCCCCTGCTGAAAGTGGCCCTGCGGGCTATTCTGTGCGATTCAGGGGGTTCTGGAGGCGGGTTCCGGATTCGAACCGGAGCATAGAGATTTTGCAGACCTCTGCCTTACCACTTGGCTAACCCGCCCCAAGGTGGGGCTGACCTGCCCCGATCGTCTCTTTCGACTGATGGGGCCGCCGGTTCAGGGCGTCCCTCGCAGACCCCGCCCAATGGCGAGGAGATGGTCCGAGGTCGGTCAAAAGCGGGAAACGGGACTCGAACCCGCGACAGCCACCTTGGCAAGGTGGCGCTCTACCAACTGAGCTATTCCCGCCTCTTGCCACCGTCAACTATATCGGCACCACCGGCTTCTGTCAACCGGGATTTCCAGCGTCGGCCCTGTATTGCCCCCCAACCGCATGATTTTGGTCAGAAATCTCACGGAAGCTCCTGGCCAGAGACAGACCCGAGGCATGACAGGGGATTAGCCCCCGGCGTAGGGGCTTGTTGAAAAACACAGCCACATCGGAACAGACTGTGAATGGCTGTTCTTCGGGAGGGCGACGCTCTCCGCTTTACGGAGTCTCGCCCGCGCTTTCAAGCGCGGAGCGGACCCGCTGAGCCGCCCTTGCGCGCGCCCTTTCCGACTGCATGAGGAATCCGCCGAACCAGGTTTTCGCACTCGCCTTCTGAAGGCGGCAGGTTTTTCAACACGCCCGTAAGCCGTGGGATCGGGAGACAGCGTGAACAACGAAGCCCCGGCGGGGCGACATAGACCTCTGTCACATGCACCGCGACGGGGCGCCGGCGTCTCATCAGGCCACCCGATGTCCGGCGCTGCCCCCGGGCCCGGGAACCCCGGAGGCGTAGATGTGTTTCTGGGTTATATGCCGGACTGCAACAGTTCCGTGTTGCGAGCCCTGCCCTTAAGAAGACTTTCGCCGTGACAAGGTTGGCCTTGGTTGAGGCCGGCCGCGAGGGGAGTGGGGAAGGCCCCCGGGACATCGTCCCGGGGGCCGTACTCATGGAAAACGCCCTCCCGGGCTGAACCCGGGAGGGCGTTGGTTGTCGAAACGTTGCGAGAGCGCCGACGGTCTACTCGTTGCTACACGGCGCCGGGCCGCCCTCGAAGAGGTAGGCCGCCAGGTACATGACGTCGGCCTCGGTGACGGAGCCGTCACAGTTCACATCGGCCTGCGTGTTGCTTCGGCGCACCGCGGCCGTGGTGACCGCAGGCGTCGTGACCGCAGGTGTGACCGAACGGTTCAGCTGACGCGTCAGCAGGACCAGGTCGAGAACGTCGACGGTGCCCGAGTTGTTGAGGTCACCGGCGACGCGGACGATTGGCGTCTGCACGGCGGTCGGTCCGGGAACGCACTCATTGGGATCGATTTCGATCGTGTAGGTCCGGTTCACGGTGCAAACGTCACCGCACGGGTTGGTGCAGCGCAGAGTCAACGAGACGACCTGTCTGGTGGTGGCATTGTAGCACCACTGGCCGCCCTGGATGACACCGGGACCGTCGAGGATGGTGCAGGTGACACCGACGCTGGCCGGATCGACCTCGCTGAAGGTCAGGCAGAGTTGACCCGGCTCACAGAGGATTATGTATCCATTCGGTGGCAGGGCACAACTCGGCACGGCGTTGTAGTCGATGATGACCCGCATCCACTTCTGAGTGGACAAGCCGCACGCGTCGGTGGCACGGATTCTCACGTTGACCGTCTGATCATAAGCCGGCGGTGTGTAGCACCAACTGCCGGCGACGATACTGCCCGGGCCCTCCACGACCGTGACACTCGTCAGGTTGCCGTTCTGGTCGCCGGCCGTAATCGGGACGCAGATCTGGGCGGTGCCGCAGATGACTTTGCGGATCTCCTCCGGCACGGTGAGTGTTGGGGCATCGTTGATGTCAAACAGGACCGAGAAAGTGCCTTCACAGTAGTTGCCGCAATCGTCGGAGCAGCGGATCGTGGCCGTCACTTCCTGGTCGGCCGGCGGCGTGTAGCACCAATGGCCGTCCACCAGCGATCCCGATCCGGCGATCTTCGTACAAGTCACGGTGCCGCCGTCGGGATCAGTCGCACTGTACGGCAGGCAGACCTGCATCGGAGTACACAGGAGAATCGTGGTATCCCGCGGGAGGTTGCACACCGGCGGTGCACCCTGCAGGTCGAGGTCGACCGTGAAGGAACCGCTGCAGGTCGCGCCGCAGGCGTCGGTGCACGTCACCGTCACGGTGACCTCCCCGCTCACCGTCGGCGTGTAACACCACTGGCCGTCCACAATCTGGCCCGGGCCGCCCGTCACCGCGCAACCCGTGAGGTTGCCGTCGGGATCCGTCGCCGAGACCGGCAGACAGATCGTGCCGACGTCGCACGCGGCGATGGCGGTGTCGTTCGGCAACTGGCAAACCGGCGGCGAGTTGATGTCCACGTGCACCACCACCGTATCGCGGCTCTCATCACAGGGATCCTTGATCCGCGTAATGATGGTGTAGTCCCCTGGCGCCACCGGGGTAAAGCAGACCCGGCTGTTCGCCGCGTCCACCGTGCCCGGACCGGAGACGATCGTCACCTCATACATGGTGCCGCCGACGCCGTCCGCCGCGGTATACGGCAGGCAGATCTGCTCCGGCTGACACTGGAAGAAGGACTGGTCC
>DATKYL010000251.1:0-13827 GCA_035528515.1 Acidobacteriota bacterium
CGGATTGGAAGCGCGCGCCAGTTCGCCTTTCGGCCCCTTCACGGTGACGGAGACACCGTCCACCGCCACGGTCACGCCGTCCGGAATCGGAATCGGGCTTTTACCTACTCGCGACATGTCGTCATATCCCCAAACAAGGACTACCAGATCTGACAGAGCAGCTCGCCGCCGATACCTTCGGCCACCGCCTGCTCGCCGCTCATCACTCCGCGGGACGTTGAGACAACAACCATCCCCATTTTCCGATTGAACGCCCTGACCTCTTCGCAATCCACATACCGGCGCAAACCCGGCCGGGAGATCCGTCGCAGGCCGTGGAAGACGGGTTCCTGCGCCGGCGTGTACTGCAGCCGGATGTGCAGGAGCGGCCTCGGTTCGGCTGGCTGTTCGGCGAAACCCCGAATATAATGGTTCTCATGCAGAACGCGAACGACCTCGCGCTTCAGCGTAGACGCCGGTACGGTCAGCCGCTTGTGCCGAGCCGTCGACGCATTGCGTACGCGCGTCAAAAGGTCTGCAATTGGATCAGTCATCGACATCCAGAATCTCCATCATCGATATCAGGCGCTCACCAGCTCGCCTTGGTGACCCCGGGGATCTCGCCCTGCAACGCCAGCGCCCGGAAACAGATGCGGCAGACGCCGAAGCGACGCAGGTACGCGCGCGGTCGGCCACAGAGTCGGCAGCGATTATAAGCGCGCACTTTGAACTTCGGCGCGCGACGCTGTTTAACGATCAGACACTTCTTCGCCATGATACTCCCGCATCCCGCTAACGTCGGAACGGCATGCCCATCAGCCGCAGCAGGGCCAAGCCCTCCTCGTCGGTGCGGGCGGTTGTACAGATGGTGATATTCATTCCCCGGACTTTCTCGATCTTATCGTAGTCGATTTCGGGGAAGATGATCTGCTCACGGACACCCAGGGTGTAATTCCCGTGCCCGTCGAACGACTTGGTCGGCACCCCGCGAAAGTCCCGCACACGCGGCAGCGCGACGTTGGTCAGCCGATCGAAAAACTCATACATACGCCCGCCGCGCAGCGTGACCGAACACCCGATGGGCATGCCCGCGCGGAGCTTGAAATTCGAAATCGACTGGCGCGCCCGCCGCACAACGGCCTTCTGGCCGGCGATCTGCGCCAGTTCCTGGGCCGCGGATTCCAGCACCTTGGGTGTCGCGATCGCTTCGCCCAGTCCCTGATTGATCACGATCTTTTCGAGTCGCGGCGCCCGCATGAGGCTCGAAAAGCCGAACTGATCCATCAGCTTCGGCGCCACCTCCTGGAAATACTTGTCGCGGAGGCGCGGTGGCGGACCCGGATCGGGCTTCCCGCCTTTCACTTTCTTCTTATCGTCTTTGTCCTTCGCCATCGGCTACTGCAACTCCGGCCCGGCTAAACCACTGCGCGGACGTTGGAAATATGGATCGGTGCTTCCTTCTCGACGATGCCGCCCTTGGGATTCCTTTGGGAGGGGCGCGTATGACGCTTGATCATGTTGACGCCTTCAACCACGATACGATTCTTCCGCGGGTAGATGCGCAGGACGCGGCCCTGTTTGCCGCGATCGCTGCCCGCGATCACCTGTACCGTCTCACCCTTCTTGACCTTGATTCCCATGGTCGTCACCAACGTTCGCAACTCTAAAATCGCCAGATCGCCTACAGGACTTCCGGGGCCAATGAGACGATCTTCATATAGTTTTTATCACGCAGTTCGCGGGCCACGGGCCCGAAGATGCGCGTTCCCCGCGGTTCGCCGGCTTCATTGACGATCACTGCGGCGTTATCGGAAAACCGGATATAAGAGCCGTCGGCGCGCCGTACCGGACGCGTGGTGCGGACGATCACCGCCCTGCATTTTTCCTTGCGCTTGACCGTTCCCCCGGGAACCGCCTCTTTGACGGAACAGACGACAACATCGCCTACGCGGGCATACCGCCGCCGCGTTCCGCCAAGCACGCGGAAACACATGATCACTTTCGCGCCGGAGTTGTCGGCCACTATCAGTTTGCTGTATTCCTGGATCATCGTTTCCGCCGGTTCCGTCCGCGGCGTCCGTCGCCGCGTTCACCGCCATCCGAAGACGGTCTTACTTCGCCTTGCTCAACACTTCGACCAGACGCCAGTGTTTCCGCTTGGACAGCGGCCGTGTTTCCATCACCAGGACCCGATCGCCGATCCCGGCCTGCTCCGCCGGATCGTGCGCCAGGATCTTGCTCGACGAGCGGATCACGCGGCCGTAGACGCGATGAATCAGCGTCCGATCGATCTTGACCGCGATCGTCCGCTGCATCTTGTCGGAGACGACGATCCCCGTGCGTGTCTTGCGCTGTCCCCGTTTCGGACCTTCCATCCGCCCGATTCCTTCCTATGCGTCCTTCTTGCCTGGTTTCGGCGTGATACCCAGTTCGCCTTCGCGCATCACGCTCTTGACGCGGGCGATTTGCCGCCGAATGCTGCGCAGCACCAGCGGGTTGTCCGGCGGCTGCAGTGAGCGGCGTACCTGGATGTTGAACTGCTCTTCCTCCAAGTCCCGCAACTGTCGGGCCAGTTCTTCCCGCGACATCTCCCGCAGACGATCGGATTGCAGCTTCTCCATAGACGATTTCCGTGGACCAAACGGCTTAGTGCGCCTTCACAAACTTCGTTTTGATCGGCAGCTTGTCGGCCGCGAGACGCAACGCGATCTGGGCCAACTGTTCCGGGATGCCTTCCAACTCAAAGAGGACGCGTCCCGGCCGCACCACCGCCACCCAGTGTTCCGGGTTCCCCTTGCCCTTCCCCATGCGTGTTTCCGCGGGCTTGACTGTCACCGGCTTGTGGGGGAAGATGCGGATCCACACTTTACCGCCGCGCTTGATGCGACGGGTCAGCGCCACACGGGCGGCCTCGATCTGCTTATTCGTGATCCAAGCCGGCTCCAGCGCCTTCAGCCCGAACTGGCCGAAAGCGACGGTCCCGCCGCGATACGCTTTCCCGCGACGGTTGCCGGACTGTTGCTTACGATACTTGACGCGTTTCGGTGCCAGCACGGCTATCAGTCCTTTGTCTTCGGGTCCGCATCCGCGGACGGGGCTACGGGCTTGGTGTCGAAGGCGTCATGATCTTCCGGCCGTTTGCGGCGGGAGCGGCTGGCCGTACGCTTTGTCCGCCGGCGGGTGCGTCCGTAGACCGGCCCTTCTTCCTCGCGCTCCTCGCGGTCGGACGGGCCCAGCACCTCGCCTTTGAAGATCCAGACCTTGACGCCGATCGTTCCGGACGCGGTGTGGGCCGTCGAGCGGGCAAAATCGATGTCGGCCCGCAGGGTGTGCAGCGGAACCCGGCCTTCCATATAGACTTCGGAGCGAGCGATTTCGGCACCGCCGAGGCGACCGCCGCACCTAATGCGCATGCCACCGGCACCCATCTTCATGGTGGCCGCCAACGTCTTCTTCATCGCGCGCCGGAACGAAATCCGTCCCTCCAACTGACGCGCGACCGAATCGGCCACGAGCTGCGCCCGCAATTCGGGACGCTTCACTTCAATGATATTGACGGTGATGTCCTTCTGGGTCAGCATCTGCAGCTCTTCGCGCAGCTTGTCGACCTCGGCACCTTTGCGGCCGATGACGATTCCGGGACGTGAGGTGTGAATGTCAACCGTCACCTTCTTGGCGGTGCGGACGATCTCCACGGCGGCAATTCCCGCGTTGCTCAGGCGCTTGCCGATATAACGCTTGATGCTCAGATCCTCGATGAGCAGATCCGCGTAACGACGTTCCGCAAACCACTTCGAGGACCAGCCGCGAATAATGCCCACACGAAAACCGATGGGGTTGACCTTCTGTCCCAAAACGTCCTCCGTCAAACTCTCTCACGCCCCCCCGGCTACGGCAGGGGTCGCGATCTACTTCTTGGCGGCCTCGCCTTTGGCGGCCGGGTGGGCCTCGGTTACCGCTCCCTGCGGGCGGCGCCGACGTCCGTCGGTGGATTCAAGTTCGTCTGACACCACAACGCGCAGGTGGCAGAAACGTTTCCGGATGCGATAGGCGCGTCCCATCCCCACGGGGCGGAAACGTCGGGCAATCGGACCGTCGTCGACACTCACTGCCGCCACCACAAAATCCCCGGAATGATGGCGCGCAGTACCTTCCACCGCGAGGGCGTTGGCGCGCGCCGAAAGAATCGTCTTGACCAGCGGCCGGGCGGCGCGCTGCGGCATCAGACGCAGCATCGCAGCCGCGCGATCGACGCTCATCCCACGTACGAGCGCCGCAACGCGGCGCATCTTACGCGCCGATCCGCGCTGAAATCGTGCCAAGGCTTTTCCTTCCATCGGTCGTCCGTGCGCTTTGCCGTTTACTCGACTATCGTTGCTGACCCGCTCCGCTTACCTGTGAGTCGGGCCGGTTGATTTCTCACTCTTCTTTTCGCTGTGTCCGCGGAACGTTCGCGTCGGTGCGAACTCACCCAGTTTGTGACCGACCATATTCTCCGTCACATAGACCGGGATGAACTTGTTGCCGTTGTGAATGGCGATCGTGTGCCCCACGAAATCCGGTGGAATGGTCGAGCGGCGGGCCCAGGTCTTGACGACCCGTTTCTCGCCCCGGTCATCCAGTTCCTTAACGCGACGAATCAAGCGCTCGTCGATATAGGGGCCTTTTTTCAATGATCGCGGCATCGGCTTCGATTCCTCAATGAACAGCCGGACTCAAGAACGGCCGGCGTCCCGATTACGATTTCCCCCGCCGTTTGACGATGTAGCGACTGGTTGGGTTCTTTTTCCGCCGGGTCTTCAAGCCCTTGGTCTTCTTGCCCCAAGGCGTGCAGGGGTGACGGCCGCCGGATGAGCGTCCTTCGCCGCCGCCCATCGGGTGATCGACGGGGTTCATCGCCACGCCGCGGACATTCGGACGTCGCCCGCGCCAGCGGCTGGCACCCGCCTTACCCCAAGTCACATTCTCGTGGTCGATATTGCCGACCTGGCCGATGGTGGCATAGCATCCTTCGCGGACCAGACGAATCTCTCCGGAAGGCAGGCGCAGGTGGACCATGCCGCCTTCGCGCGCCGCCAAGATGACCTGCGCACCCGCGGAACGCGCGAGCTGGCCGCCCTTGCCCTCTTTCAACTCGACATTATGGACCGCCAGGCCGAGGGGGATGTTTGCCAGCGGCATGGCGTTGCCCGGCTTCACATCCTTACCGATGCCGGCCTCGATCATCTCGCCGACCGCAAGACCGTTCGGCGCCAGAATGTATCGCTTCTCACCGTCGGCGTAATGCAGCAGGGCGATGCGGGCGGAACGATTGGGGTCGTACTCGATCGAGGCAACCCGCGCCGGGATATCGAGCTTGTTGCGCTTGAAATCGATCAGACGATAGTGGCGCTTGTGTCCGCCGCCCCGACAATAGGCGGTGATCCGCCCCTTGTTGTTGCGACCGCCCGTCCGGCGCGACGACTGGCACAACGACTTCTCCGGCGTCGACTTGGTGATTTCGTCGAAAGTCGGCACCGAGCGATGGCGCTGTCCCGGCGTGATCGGTCTGTACTTCTTGATTCCCATAGTCTATCCGTTATCCCCCTCAGACCTTCTCGAACAAGCCGATGTGGCCTTCAGGGTGAATGCGTACGTATGCTTTCTTCCGCGCCGGGCGCTTGCCAGTGAACCGCCCGAGGCGTTTCTCCTTGCCGCGCACATTGACCGTTCGCACGTCGAGCACCCTGACTTTGAACAGTTCCTCGACCGCGCGTCCGATCTGGTGCTTGTTGGCGTCGGTGGCCACCTCAAAGGCGTAACAGTGCTGGCCCTCGCGGAGGTTCAGGCTCTTCTCCGTGGTGAGAGCCTTGCGGATGATCTGGTGGGGATCGTACCTCATGCCCCGAACACCTCCGCCATGCGCTCCAGCCCTTCCGGCGTCACGACGAGCGCGTGGGCGCGCATCACCTGATAGGCATTGGCGATGTCCGCGCGGCGATGTGTCAGCCAGGATACGTTGCGGCAGGACTTCACCAGATTCGGGAAAAGACCCTCGTCGAGGAAAAGCGTCTGACAACCCACGACGCCCATCTTTTCGAGTGCGCTGACCACGGCTTTCGTCCTGGGTCCGTCCAACTCCCTGCGATCCCAGACCCGCACCGCCCCCTCGCGCGCCTTCAGCGAGAGCGCGGAGATCAGCGCCAGCCGCCGCACTTTGCGTGGCAACGCCTCATGATGGTGGCGCACCCGCGGCCCGAAAGCCCGTCCGCCGCCGACCCAGACCGGTGAGGTGTTGGAACCGGCGCGTGCCCGCCCGGTCCCCTTCTGGCGCCACGGCTTGGTGCCACCGCCGGAGACCTCGGCGCGTGTCTTTGTCTTCGCGGTACCCTGCCGCCGGTTGGTGAGATAGACCTTGGTGTAGGCGTGCAGGGCGGCGACGTGGGGGTCGCACCCGAACAGCGACTCGGGCAGATCGACCGTACCGGTCAAGGCCCCTTCGGCGTCGTATTTTTGGGCTGTCACTGCCATTGCTGCTCTTCCCATCCGTATAAGAACGGAAACGTGCGTCCTCTTCAGCGGGTCCCCGTCTCCCGGACAACCACGAATGCGTTGCGCTTGCCGGGTACGGCACCGCGCACAAAAATCAGATTCTCTTCCGGAAGGACATCGACAACCGTGAGGTTGCGTACCGTCACGCGCTCGTTGCCCATCCGCCCCGCCATGCGATGGCCGCGGAAGGTCCGCGACGGCGACGAGCCGGCCCCGATGGAACCCGGCGCGCGCAACCGATCCGATTGCCCGTGGGTCTTCGGACCGCCGGCGAAACCATGGCGGCGAACGCCCCCCTGGAAGCCGAGCCCCTTGGAGGTCCCAACAACGTCGATACGCTCGCCCGGTTTGAAAATGTCCACCGTCAGAACGTCACCGACGCTGTGTTGGGCCGGTCCATTGAGGCGGATTTCGCGGAGGTAGCGCCGCGGTTCGGAGGATTTGAAGTGCCCCTTCAGCGCCCTATTGACCAGCTTCGGGCGGATGTCGCCGAAGCCTAACTGCAGCGCATCGTACCCGTCCCGTTCCGACGACTTCACCTGCACCACGGAACAAGGCCCCAACTCGATCACGGTCACTGCCTCGCAGTTACCACTCTCTTTGAAGAGGCGCGTCATTCCGCGTTTTTTCCCCAGAAGCTGCCGCATAAAAACTCCGCCGTCCATCCGGCGATCAGACCTTGATTTCCACGTCGACGCCGGCAGGCAAATCCAATTTCATCAGGGCATCGACTGTTTGCGGGCTGGACTCGATGATGTCGATCAGACGCTTGTGGATGCGTGTTTCGAACTGCTCGCGCGACTTCTTGTCGACGTGCGGCGAGCGCAGCACGGTGTACACCGTGCGCTTCGTCGGGAGGGGAATCGGCCCTACGATCCGTGCCCCCGTACGCATGGCCGTACGCGCGATCTCCTGCGTCGATTTGTCCAACGCGCGATGGTCGTACGCCTTCAGACGTATTCGGATTTTCTGACCGCTCTCCACCGTTTCTATCCTTCCAGCCGACCTGCTCCGCCACACCAAAACCAAATCGGTGCCAAAGCGGAAAAGAATCCCTAAAATAGGGCCAAGTTGTTTTCCTGCAAGTGATTTTTTTGAAAGAGGCGAGTCATTAACGGCAACACAGCCGCTTCCCTGGCCCGCATTCTCCGCTTCGGGCGATAAGTGACCGGAACTGAGGTCATGACCGCCTCACCGCCTGTCCCACGGTCCCCGCGAGGATGCTCTCAGCCATCTTCTGGGACACCTTCTCGAAACGGGCGAATTCCATCGTATAGGTGGCCCGCCCCTGGGAGAGAGACCGCAGGCGGGTCGCATAGCCGAACATCTCTATTAGGGGCGCCGTCGCACTCACCAGCGTCGCCTGGCCCCGGACCCCGATCCCGTGGATCTTGGCCCGCCTCGCGCTCAGGTCACCCATGACGTCCCCCAAGTACTCCTCGGGGAGAACAACCTCGACGTCCATAAGTGGTTCGAGGATAACCGGGTCTGCCTTTCTGGCAGCCTCCTGAAGTGCCATCGAACCCGCAATGCGGAAGGAAATCTCCGAGGAATCGACCTCGTGATACGACCCGTCCAGCAGGGTCGCCTTGACGTCAACCAGCGGATAGCCCGCCAAGACCCCCTTCTCGAGGGCGTCGCGGACCCCACGCTCGACGGAGGGGATGAACTCTCGCGGGACATTCCCGCCGACAACTTTGCTCTCGAAGACGAATCCCTCAGCGGGTTTCGAGGGCTCAAAGTGCATAACGATGTGGGCGAACTGACCTCTGCCGCCGGTCTGGCGCACAAACCGGATATTCACGTTGGCCGGCCGGGTGATAGTCTCTTTGTAGGCCACTTGGGGCCTGCCCACGTTTGCACTGACCCCGAACTCACGCATCATCCGGTCGACCAGGATCTCGAGGTGCAACTCCCCCATGCCCGCTATAATCGTCTGGGCCGTGTCATCATCGACCCGGATCTTGAACGTCGGATCCTCCTCCGCCAGCTTGGAAAGGGCGGAAGTCAGACGATCCTGGTCAACCTTGGACTTGGGTTCGATAGCCACTGAGATCACGGGTTCCGGGAAGGACATCAATTCAAGCTGGATCGGATGCTTGAGATCGCAGAGGGTATGCCCCGTTGTCGTACTCTTCAGGCCGATGACGCCGATGATCTGCCCGGCACCCGCTTCCCGCAGCTCTTCCCGCTTGTTGGCATTCATCTCCATGAGTCGCCCGACCCGTTCCTTCTTGCCGGTCGCGGCGTTGAGGATCGACTGCCCGACGGAAATTTTGCCCGAATAGATCCGAATAAATGTGAGACGTCCGACGTAGGAGTCGGTCATGATCTTGAACGCGAGGGCCGCAAAGGGCTCATCGAGGGCGGGGCGACGTTCCACCGGCTCGTTGGTGTTGACGTCGAAACCGGTCACGGGCGGCAGATCAGCCGGAGAAGGCAGGAACGCGATGACGGCGTCGAGGAGCTTCTGCACTCCTTTGTTCTTGAAGGAGGAGCCGCACAAGACGGGCATCACCTTGGTGTCGATGGTCGCCTGGCGCAGGGCGCGGACGATCTCCTCGGGCTCGATCGGCTGATCGTTGATGAACTTATCGAGCAGCTGATCGTCGTAGTCGGAGATGGCCTCGAGCATCACCTCCCGGTGCTTCTTCGCTTCGGGGAGGAGCGCGCCGGGAATCGGCACATCCTCAAAGGTCGCTCCCTGGGTTTCCTCATGGTAGACCCGAAAATTCATGTTGATGAGATCGATAACGCCGGTGAACAGTTCCGCTTCGCCTGCGGGGAGATGGATCGGGACGGCATTGGCAGCCAGCCGTTCCCGCATCATCCGGATGGCGCCCAGAAAGTCGGCACCGACGCGGTCCATCTTGTTCACATAGGCGATCCGAGGGACATGGTAGCGGTCGGCCTGGCGCCAGACGGTTTCCGACTGAGGCTCAACACCGCCGACCGCGCAGAAGAGCGCCACCACGCCGTCGAGCACGCGCATCGACCGCTCGACCTCGACGGTAAAGTCGACGTGCCCGGGCGTGTCGATGATATTGATGACGTGGTCTTTCCAGGCGCAGGTCGTGGCCGCGGAGGTGATGGTGATGCCGCGTTCCTTCTCCTGCTCCATCCAGTCCATGGTCGCGGCGCCGTCGTGGACCTCCCCCATCCGGTGCGTCTTCCCCGTGTAATAGAGGATCCGCTCGGTCGTGGTGGTCTTACCGGCGTCGATATGGGCCGCGATGCCGATGTTCCGGATGCGGCTTATGTCCACTCCATTGGTCACAAAAAAAACTCCCCGCGGGCAATTCGGATCGCGCGGGGTTCCAGACGGCCGGATATGAGATCCGACCGGGGTATTCCCCTCTCCTAAGGTGCGCGATTCCGACGATACGTCATTCTCAACCGCGGTTGCGGCGTCACGTTGACGCCACCGTGTTAAGCCCTCATCTTTCGCCTTGGTCCCCCCGGCATCCGTTGCCGCCGCTCCCGCGGCGATGTGTCGGACGCCCTGACCACTACTTACCAGCGGAAGTGTGCGAACGCCTTGTTGGCCTCCGCCATCCGATGTGTATCCTCCCGTTTCTTGATCGTGGCGCCTTCTCTCTTTGCCGCGGCCATCAACTCTCCCGCCAGCTTCTCCGCCATCGAGTGTTCCTTGCGGTCGCGGGAATAGGCGATGAGCCAGCGGATGCCCAGCGCCGTCCGGCGCGGCTGGCGCACTTCAATCGGCACCTGATACGTAGCACCGCCGACGCGGCGTGACTTCACCTCCAGCATCGGGCGGACGTTGTCGAGGGCCTTCTTGAAAACTTCCATTCCCGGACGCTGCGTATCCCGCTCGATGATATCAAGGGCATCATAGAGAATCCGCTCAGCGAGGGATTTCTTGCCCCGCGCCATCAGTCCGTTAATGAACTGCTGGACGGTCACGTCGTTATACTTCGGGTCCGGGAGAACCTCTCGTTTGGCCACCGATTTACGCCGCGGCATGCCGTCTCCTTCATCCTCAGGCCGCCGGGTCTTAAGCCCGCCGGCCACTTGCTCTATTTCTTCGGCCGTTTGGTGCCGTACTTCGACCGGGATTGCTTTCTGTCTGCGACCCCTGCAGTGTCGAGAGTGCCCCGGATGACGTGATAACGCACGCCCGGGAGGTCCTTCACCCGACCGCCCCGGATGAGCACAATCGAGTGTTCCTGCAGATTGTGGCCCTCACCGGGGATGTAGGCGGTCACATCGATGCGGTTTGTCAGCCGGACGCGAGCCACTTTCCGCAACGCCGAATTCGGTTTCTTCGGTGTCGAGGTGTAAACACGCGTACAGACGCCCCGCTTCTGCGGGCACGACTTCAGAGCCGGCGTCCCGGAAACTTCCCTCTGGCGGTGGCGGCCCTTGCGGATCAGCTGGCTAATGGTCGGCAACAATACCTCTCTTCACGTGTGTCGCCGCGCAATTCAGCGCACGGCAGACGATCATCATACGAAAATCTATCCAAAAGTCAACCCGCTTGGCCCGATTCCGAGACCTCCGGGTCAGGAAGCGTTCTCCTGAAAGATGCTCAATTCGCTCGGTTCGGCCTCCTGGGCGCCCTCAAACGGCATCTCCTCGGGCGGAATTTCGACCGCCCGGTAGATTTCGAGGCCGGTTCCGGCCGGGATCAGATGCCCGATGATCACGTTCTCCTTGAGACCGCGGAGCGTGTCGGTCTTACCCGACACCGCCGCCTCGGTGAGAACCTTGGTGGTCTCCTGGAAGGAGGCTGCCGAGATGAACGATTCGGTCGACAGGGACGCTTTCGTGATACCCAGAAGCAGCGGCTGGAAGGTGGCCGGGTCCCCGCCCTCCATGATGATCGATTCGTTCTCATCGCGGAAGACGTGCTTGTCGACGACCTCACCTTCGAGGAAGTTGGTGTCGCCCGGAGAGTCGATCCGCACCTTCTGGAGCATCTGGCGCACGATCACTTCAATGTGCTTATCGTTGATCTTCACGCCCTGCAGACGGTAGACCTCCTGGATCTCGTTAACGAGGTACTCCTGCACCTCGTTGGCACCCTTGATCCCCAGGATATCGTGCGGGTCGACCGCGCCTTCGCAAAGTCGCTCGCCGGCGCGTACCCGGTCACCGCCGTGGACGTGCATGTGCTTCCCGTGGGGAACCAGGTATTCCGTCACCTCTTCATGTTCGCCATGCACCAGAATCTGCTGCTGGCCGCGCACGATCTTGCCGAACTCGATCACACCGTCAATCTCGGTCACAATGGCGGGATCACGGGGGCGGCGCGCTTCAAAGAGTTCCGCCACGCGGGGCAAGCCGCCGGTGATGTCGCGGGTCTTTGAGATCTTACGCGGGATCTTCACCAGCGCGGTCCCGGCCGTCACCGTCAAGCCGTCGTGGACGTTCAGGTGGGCCCCGGTCGGGATCGAGTATGATGCCACTGCCTTCGTCGGGTTCTTGGGGTTCATGACGTGGATCTTGGGCATCGGCATCTTTTCGCGGCGTTCGCGGGGTTCCACCACCACGAGCTGCCGCAGACCGGTCATCTCGTCGAGTTCCTCCCGCAACGACAGACCGTCAATGAGATCCTCGAAACGGAGGATACCGGGTTTATCGGTGAGGATCGTGGACGTATAGGGATCCCATTCGAAGAGCATCCCCTCACGTTCGACGTTATTGCCCTCCTTGATGTACAGCGTAGAGGCGTAGGGCACGTTGTAGCGAGACCGCACCCGCCCCTTGTCATCGACGAGCTGCAATTCGCCCTCGCGCGAGATGACGACGGGCTGGCCCTCGGGACCGGTGACCGTCTTGACGTTCCGGAGAGCGACGGTTCCGGCGGTCTTTGCCAGTACGCGGGACTGCTCGGCAATGCGTGCCGCGGTTCCACCGATGTGGAATGTCCGTAGCGTCAGCTGGGTGCCCGGCTCGCCGATGGATTGTGCCGCGATCACACCGACCGCTTCTCCCAAGTCCACCATGTTCATGAGCGCCAGATTCCGTCCGTAGCACAGCGCGCAGACCCCCTTGCGCGACTCGCAGGTCAGCACCGACCGGATGCGCACCGAATCGATGCCCGATTCTTCGATCCGTTCGGCCTCGGTCTCGGTGATCTCTTCTCCGGCCCGCGCCAGCACTGTACCGTCGATCGGATCAACCACGTGATCCAGCGCCACGCGTCCGAGGATACGATCCTGGAGCGATTCGATGATCTCTTCGCCCTCTTTCAGAGCGGCGATATTGAGACCCAGAATCGTGCCGCAGTTATACTCATTGATGATGACATCCTGCGCGACATCCACGAGACGGCGGGTAAGGTAGCCCGCGTCAGCGGTCTTGAGCGCCGTGTCGGCCAGGCCCTTACGCGCACCGTGCGTGGAAATGAAGTACTCCATCACGGAGAGGCCTTCGCGGAAGTTCGACAAGACCGGCGACTCGATAATCTCACCGATCTGCCCGGTGATCTTCTTCTGCGGCTTGGCCATCAGGCCGCGCAGGCCGGACAACTGGCGAATTTGTTCTTTCGATCCCCGTGCGCCCGAATCGGCCATCATGTAGAGGGGATTGAATCCCTCGCGGTCTTCGCTCAAACGAACGAAGAGGACCTCGGAGATTTCGCTGGTCGTATGCGTCCACAGGTCGATAATCTTGTTGTAACGCTCACCGTTGGTGATGACGCCCCGCTCATACTGCTTCATGACCTTGGCGACTTCCCTCTGCGTGGCCTCGATCAATTCCTTCTTCTCCGGTGGGATGATCATATCATCGATCCCCACCGTGATACCGCCTCGGGTCGCATAGTGGAAGCCGAGTTCCTTGAGCTTGTCCAGGAATTCGGACGTCCGGTGCGGACCGACCGTGCGGTACGCCGTCAGAACGAGAGACTCAAGCAGGCCTTTGGTCGCCACCTCGTTGAAGTACTCCAATTCCCGGGGACGGATCTCATTGAAGATCAGGCGCCCGCACGTTGTCTTGACGCGCTGACCGTCGATGCGCACCTCGATCGGGGCGTGCAGTTCGACCTCGCCGAAGGCGTGCGCCATCAGCACCTCATCCGCAGATGAGAACTTCATCCCCGCCCCGCGGGCGCCGGCACGGTCCTTCGTCAGGTAGTAGCAGCCGAGCACGATATCCTGCGACGGAGTCGCGATCGGGCGGCCCGACGACGGTGACAGAATATTGTAGGGCGCGAACATCAGCATCCGCGCCTCCAACTGCGCCTCAAACGACAGGGGGATGTGCACCGCCATCTGGTCACCATCGAAGTCGGCGTTGAACGCGGCGCATACGAGAGGATGCAGGCGGATCGCCTTGCCTTCCACGAGGACC
>DATKYL010000252.1:0-3007 GCA_035528515.1 Acidobacteriota bacterium
TCCCGCCGGAAGACCTCGAGGTGCTGGGTGCCGAGATCTGTCTCGCGAATACCTACCATCTCTACCTGCGACCGGGGGTCGATACCGTACGGGCTGCCGGCGGCCTGCACCGCTTCATGGGCTGGCCCGGCGCGGTCCTGACCGACTCCGGCGGCTACCAGGTTTTCAGCCTGAAGGAGCTGCGTACCGTCGATGCCGATGGGGTCCTGTTCCGCTCACATCTCGACGGTTCGGAGCACCGGTTCACCCCGGAGAAGGTCTACGATATCCAGTCCGGCCTCGGTACCGACATCGCCATGGTCCTCGATGTCTGCACACCCTACCCGGCAGACGAGGCACGCGCCGCGGACGATCTCGAACTGACCTTGGACTGGGCCCGGCGGACACGGGAGCATGCGGATACGCTAACTGGCGATGATCAAATGGCTTTGTTCGGGATTGTTCAAGGATCGGTTTACCCGAATCTGCGCGTCCGATCGGCGCTGGAGACCGCGTCGATGGGGTTCGACGGGCATGCGATCGGCGGTCTCTCCGTCGGCGAGCCGAAGGAAGCGATGGCCGAGATGATTGCCGCATCGGTCGCCCACCTGCCGGAGGACCGGCCCCGTTATCTGATGGGTGTCGGGACGCCGGAGGATCTGATGGCCGGGATTGGGCAGGGGGTCGACATGTTCGACTGCGTCCTCCCCACCCGCAATGCCCGCAACGGGACGGCATTCACGTCGGTGGGGCCGATCCCGATCAAGGCGGCCCGCTATTCCGAGGATTTCGGGCCGCTCGATCCGTCCTGTGACTGCCCGACCTGCCGTCGTTACTCACGGGCCTATCTGCGGCACCTGTTCAATGCCGGAGAGATTGCGGCAATGATGTTGACGACGCGGCACAATTTGCATTTCTACCTGAGTCTGATGCGCCGGGCCCGCCGGGCGATCCAGGATGGTCGTTTCGGCGTGTTCGTATCGGCGTTTCTTGACTCGTACCGTTTGGGCGCCGCCGAGGCGCCGTGAGGAGGAATCGTGTTGAGTTTCTGGCTGGCGATGGCACCACCTGCGGGCGGAGAGGGTGGCAATTCCAATCCGATCCTGACGTTCCTGCCGTTTATCCTGATGATCGTGGTCGTCTGGTTCCTGCTGATCCGGCCCCAGCGCAAACGGCAGAAAGAGCAGCAGGCGATGTTGGGTTCGCTGTCCAAGGGAGACCGTGTGGTCACCTCGTCGGGGATCATCGGCACGGTCGTCGGGATCAATGACAAGGACAACATTGTTGTACTGAAGGTCGGCGACGACACCAAGATTGAGTTTCTGAAATCCTCGATCGCCGGCCGCATGCAAACGGGATGAGCGGCACCCTGCCCACGGGCGGGGGAGACTGATATGAGGGATGCGATCCGACTCTACGGTGACCCGGTGCTACGTGCGGTCGCGCAGGAGGTGTCGGATTTCGATGAAAATCTGCAGAAATTGGCCGATCGGCTCCTGACCGCCCTGGCGCGGGAGGAAGCGATCGGTGTGGCCGCCCCGCAGATCGGGGCGGGGCTCAGGGTTTTTTCGCTCAACGCCGGGACCATCATGAGGGGGGGCACGACGGAAGTCCTCGTGAATCCGGAGTTGGCTGACCAGGACGGTGAAGTCGTCGATGAGGAAGGTTGTCTGTCCTTCCCCGACATCTTCTGCGATATCATCCGTCCCCGCTGGGTTGCCATCCGTGCCCGTGACCTTGACGGCAACCCCGTTGAACGCGAAGCGACCGGCACGTTGGCGCGTGCCTACGTCCACGAAATCGATCATCTGCACGGTCATCTGATCATCGATCGGGTCGATCCCAACACGCGGGACAAAATCCTGGCGAGGATGCGGAACGGAGAGCGTCAACGCTGAAGAGCGGCGGCTCAAGGCGGTAACCGATTCGCCCCGCCCCGCCATCCCGCACTTGGGGGAGGCTTGTGAATGTAGTGTTTTTCGGAACGGCCCCGTTCGGGCTGCCGACGCTGGCGGCGATTGCCGATCACCCGCGTCATCGGCTGGTCGGTGTGGTGACCGGTCCCGACAAGGCGCAGGGACGCGGGCAGGCGTCGCAGCGGACCGCGATCGGCGCCTGGGCGGAGACTCAGGGATTCGCGGCGATCTTCAAGCCGCTCCGCCTGCGCGACACGGCCTTTGCGGAGTCGTTGCGGGCATTGCACGCGGATGTCTTCGTGGTGGTCGCGTTCCGCATCCTGCCCGAGGAAGTCTTTACGATTCCCCGCTACGCCTTCAATCTGCACGCATCGCTCCTCCCGGCGTATCGGGGCGCCGCCCCGATCCAACGGGCGATCATGGCCGGGGAAACGATTACGGGGGTAACGACCTTTCTGTTGCGCAAGGCGGTCGACACGGGGGCCATCCTGGGGCGCAAGGAAGTCGCAATCACACCCACAGAGAACGCGGGCACGCTGATGGAACGCATGGCGGTGATCGGCAGCGAGCTGGTCATGGAGACATTGGATCGGCTGGCAGTGGGGGATGATGCCGCCGAACCGCAGAACGATGCGCACATGTCGGCGGCGCCGAAAATCGGGCCGGCCGACCAGCGCCTCGATTTCGACGACGAGGCGGCGCATCTGATCAATCAAGTGCGGGCGCTGGCGCCGCGGCCGGGGACGACGGCGCGGGTGGACGGCCGCGCCGTGAAGGTGTATGAACTCAGCGATGCCGGCCCGCTTCCCGATCGGGCGCCGGCACCGGGCCAGGTCACGCAGGCCGATCCCCGAACGGGACTCGTGGTCGCGGCGCGGGATCGTCTGCTGCGAATCGATCGCATTCAGGCCGAAGGGAAAAAGGAGCAGTCAGGCGCCGAGTTCGTACGCGGTTATCGGATCGCGCCCGGTGCCGTCTTCGCACCCCCGATGTAGGGTGCACAACAACGAGAGCCGCACGCACAACGTGCGGCGTCAGGAACGAGAGCAATGGCAGAGACTCCGGATAAAACCACCAAGGGCACATCGGGTCGACGGGGCAGAGGCTCCGAG
>DATKYL010000253.1:0-3608 GCA_035528515.1 Acidobacteriota bacterium
TACCGGGTATCGTCACCCGGGCAATGGAGCTGGCAGGGATCGGGTGGGATGAATGCGCCGCAGTGGCGGTGACCGCCGGCCCCGGCCTCATCGGCTGCCTTCTGGTCGGCGTGGCCTATGCCCGCGCCGCCGCCCGCGCCCGCGCAATCCCGCTCCTGCCAATCAACCACCTCGAGGGACATGCCCACACACCAGCGCTGGCCGAGCCGGATATCGCCTATCCCTACCTTGTGCTGATCGCCTCCGGGGGACATTCATCGCTGGTTGTGGTCGAGAGCCCGGGGGCGTTTCGATGTATCGGCCGGACCCGCGACGATGCCGCAGGCGAAGCGTTCGACAAGGTCGGCAAGGTTCTCGGGTATGACTATCCCGCCGGACCGCAGCTGGATCGCGATGGTGAGGGCGGCAGCCCGAATGCGGTCTCGTTCCCGATCGCCCGTTTCGAAGGGCAGGGGTATGACTTTTCCTTCTCCGGGGTGAAGACCGCCGCGGCACTCGACTGGGCGGCACGGCAGGAGGGCCGCAGTCCCGAAATCAAGCGCGTCGACTGGATTGCCTCGTTCGAGTACGCGATCACCGAAGCACTTTGCGGCAACCTCTTTCGCGCCGCCGATGATCTATCGATCGACACGGTCGCCCTCGCGGGCGGGGTCGCCTGCAACCGCCGGCTGCGACACCGCGTCACGCAGTGGGCGGCACAGGCCGGCCGACGCGCGGTCATCCCGCCGCCGGAACTCTGCGCCGACAACGCGGCCATGATCGCCGCGGTCGGTTTATACCGTTATCCGGGTGACGGCATCCCGCCGGAATTGGTCGATGCGGTCCCCGGCTGGGCACTCGGTGATCCGTTACCACGGGCGGTCCCCCAATGAAATGTAGAGTCGCGACACCCTTTTCCGTTCCGCAGCCCGCCTATAAACGGTCCTTGCGGCGTCTCGTACGCGAGGCGCTGACCGAGGATATTGGAACCGGTGACGCAACCACTCGAGCACTGGACCTGCGGGCACAGATCGGGCGCGCGCGCCTGCTCGCGCGTTCAGACGGCGTCTTGGCCGGGTGTGACGCTTTTGAGATGGTCTTCCGGCGGTGTCACAAGAACGTCCGGGTCACATGGCGCATCCGTGAGGGGGCAAAGTTCCGTCGCGGCACAACAGTCGCAACGGTTCGTGGACCGGCATCCGCCGTTCTCACCGGCGAGCGCACCGCGCTCAACTTTCTGGCGCGCCTCTCCGGCATCGCCACCGCCACCCGTCAACTGGTCGACCGCATGCCGCGCAAGGCAACCCGCCTGCTCGACACGCGCAAGACTACTCCCGGCTGGCGTTTTCTGGAAAAACACGCAACCGCAATCGGCGGCGCCTGCAACCATCGTCTCGGTCTTTACGATGCGATCATGGTCAAGGACAATCACATCGCCGCTTGCGGCGATCTCGACACCGCAGTCAGACGGGCACAACGCCGGCGCGCCGGACGACGCGTCATCTGCGAAGTGCGCGACATGCACCAGATCGAAACAGCACTGGCAGCCGGAGTCGACTGGCTCTTGCTCGACAACTTCACCCCGGCGCGTTTGCGCCGCGCAGTGCCGTCGATCAGGAATCGTGAACGCCGCGACAAACGGCGGATCATCCTGGAGGCTTCGGGGAATATCACCGCGCGCAACATCGTGGTGATCGCGCGCACCGGCGTCGATTTCATCTCCGTCGGCGCCATCACGCATTCGGCCCCGGCGGTTGACTTCTCACTCAAATGGGTCGGATGAAAGTGGACAATCCCAGTCGCCCGATGAAAGCTCCCTCTCCCTTGGGTAGGGGGCCGGTCGAAAATCCCGCGCTCGAGGAGAGCGGGAGGTGAGGGAATCCATGACCCCCCACGATCAACTCCTCATCGACATCGTTGCCCGCCTGCGTGTCCGGCCGTCTGACCGGCGCGAACTGGCGGCGGCGGTCAACCTGTCGCCGGAGCAGCTGGACGAGGCCGCGGCCGAGCTACGCGGGTTCGGGTACGCGTTAGACGTCGCACACGATCGCATTGCCCTGACCGAAACACCCGATCGCATGATCGACACCGAAATCCTGGCGGGACTCCAAACCGCGATCTTCGCGCGTCAACTGCACTGTTACGGAACCATCCGTTCGACCAACGTCCGCGCCCGCGAACTTGCCGAAGCCGGCGCTCCCGACGGTACCGTGGTCGTTGCCGAACAGCAGACCGGCGGGATCGGACGTTTCGGACGCCCCTGGCATTCAGCCGCCGGTCTGGGTATCTGGTCGACCGTGATCCTGCGCCCCCCCGGGCCGCCCGAGAAAGTATCCGGCCTTTCGCTTTTGGCCGGTGTCGTCTTCGCGCAGACGGTCGAAGAGGAACTGGGCCTGACGGTCGGGCTGAAGTGGCCCAACGACGGATTGATCGACGGTAAGAAGGTGATCGGCATCCTCACCGAGCTGGCGACCGAGAGCGGCAACGTCGAATACGCCGTCTGCGGCACTGGGATCAACGTGGCGCACACCGCGACCGACTTCCCGCCTGAATTGCGGGAGATCGCGGCATCACTCGCGATGGCCAAAGGCGAACCGGTCGGCCGTATGGCATTCTACCGCGCATTCCTCCGACGATTCGACACACACTACCGGCATTTCCGGAATGAGGGCATCGGGCCGTTTCTTTCCGACTATCGCGACCGTTCGATTCTGTTGGGACGCGATGTCACCATCCAGCAGGGCAAGAAAACGATCACCGGCCGCGCGGTGGCGATTGACGATTCGGGCGCCCTGGTGATCCGTTCCGGCTCCGACGACATTCTTGTATTCTCGGGCGAGGCGACGCTGCACCCGCGATGATTGCCACCGGTTTCGAACTTGTCCTGCTGTTGGTCGGCGCCTTCGTCGGTGCTTTGGTCACGGCGGTCTGCGGATTCGGCGGCGGCATTCTGATTCTACCGTTGATCGTGGCGATCGTCGGTCCGCGCGCGGCGGTACCGTTGATTACCTTCATGCTCGTCTTTTCAAACGCGACGCGTCTGCTGCTTCTGCGCCGCTGGGTCGACTGGCCATTGGCGCTACGCTACACCGCCGGGGCCGTGCCCGCCGCCGTCCTGGGCGGAATCCTCTTCGTACGACTCCCGGCCGGATTCATCACCCGCGGCATCGGTGTCTTTCTCATCTTGTCCGTCATCCTGAACCGTTGGAATCGCGTTCGCCTGCCGCACCGGCACCAGTGGATCTTCTATCCGGCGGGCGCGCTGGTCGGATTCTTCTCGGCGATCTGGGGCGCTATCGGCCCGCTGGCGGTGCCGTTCTTCCTCGCCGCCCGACTGGGCAAAGAGGCGTTCGTCGGCACCCTCGCTTTCGGGGCCCTGGTCATGCATATCGCCAAGACCGTCACCTACGGGCGCTTCGATCTGTTGAGCGACGAGTTGGTGCGCACCGGTCTGATCCTCGGCGCCCTCATGATCGCCGGCGCCTGGACCGGCACGCGCATTTTGCACCGTACCGACCCCCGCATCTTCCGCATCGCCGTCGATATCCTGCTGGTGATCGTCGGCGTCATTTTCCTGGTGCAGTGAATGTAGAGCGGGTGACAAGTCTCGCCTCGCGAGACCCGCCACC
>DATKYL010000254.1:0-8799 GCA_035528515.1 Acidobacteriota bacterium
GCTGACGCTCTTGCGGACGGTTGACCGATCGAGAGCGACGACGATCCGTCGGGTCTGCTCGTCGTCGGCGCGGATCTGCAAACCCAAGGTTCCCTGCCCCGGCGCCGGGACGAACAGCATTTCGGGCATGCGGTAGGACACCAGATCGTGGAGATCCAATTCCAGCCGGTCGAGGCCAGCAGCAGCAACCACGATGGCCTCGTACTTCCCCTCGCGAAGCCGGCGTACGCGGGTCGGCACGTTCCCGCGCAAATCCTGCACGTCACAATCAGGACGCAGAAACCGCACTTGGGCGATGCGCCGGTTGGCCGAGGTCCCGACGCGCGCACCGGCCTTCAGCCGCAGGGGGCGCGCGGGATCGGCGGCATCCGGATGCATGAGCAGCACATCGCGCCGGTCGGCCCGCTCCGGCATAGCACACATTTTGAGGCCGGGCGGCTTCGTCGTCTGCAAGTCCTTCAGCGAATGCACTGCCAGATCGATCTGCCCCGCCAGGAGCGCCTCTTCGATCTCCTTGGTGAAGAATCCCTTGTCGGCCATCACCGACAGTGAACTCGATTGGTCCAGGTCGCCGGCGGTCTTAATGATGACCAGTTCTGCCTCGATACCGGCCACCTTCTGCAACAAGGCCCGCACGTAGCGGGCCTGCCAGAGCGCGAGATCACTGCCGCGTGTTCCGATCTTCATGCGTGTCTCGATTCGGAATGATGGTGCGGATGACTCTCCGAGAGACAGCCGCCGCCATTATTTCGCGCACAGCGATTGGCCGCCGGGTGGTCGATGGAGATGGTGGTCTCCGAACGCGTCCGCACACAACCATACCCCGCCAGATACGCGCAGTCGCCGCGGGCCGTGTCGGTTTGCTCGGCAAGAGCAGTGAGCGGCAGTTGATTGGTGTAATGGACGAGCTTCTTCACCCAGTGGGCAATGACCTCCTGGTCGTGCTCGTCCAGATGCGTCAGCTTGGTGCCAAACAGTTTGCCCAGGCCGGCCTGCGCATAGGCCAGGCCTTCGTTCAAAGTCGAAGCCATGATCGGCCGGAACTGCTGCTGGGCGTGATTGCGGTGCGCGCGGCCGATCGCCTCATCAATGATGCGCTCGGCGGCGTCGACCGCTTTGAACCGCTCGCGGCGGTTCTGGTCGGCGATTTCGCGGAAATGGGGTATGTCCACGTAACGCACACCCGGGATCGAACCCACCACCGGGTCGACGTCGCGCGGAATCGCAAAGTCGATTATCAGGAGCGTGCGGCGCTCGCTGCGGCGCTCGCTGCGGCGCTCGCTGGGGCGCTCTCTGGAACGCGCCGTGGTCAGACGGTCACCGGCAGCCCGGTCGATAATCGGCTGTTCGGCGCTGGTCGCGCTGAAGATGACGTCGACGGCCGGCGGCGCCGCCACGAAATCGGCCAGCGGGATCGCCTGTCCGTCGAATCGTGTCGCCAGCTCCGCCGCCTTGGCCACCGTCCGATTGACGAACGACAATGCCACCCCGTCCTCTTGCGTCAGATGCTCGGCCAGTTTCACGCTCATCGGGCCAACCCCTATGATCGCAACGGCCGGTTTGTCGAGGCCGTCGAGATGGCGGGCGATGGCACCGTGCAGCAGGTTGATCATCGAGACGGCATGCCGTCCCATCGGCGTCTCGCGGCGAATCTTCTTGGCGACCCGGAAGGCCTCGGAGAAGACCATGCCCAGATGCGACCCGGCCAGCCTTTCCTCCTGCGCGTCGCTCAGCGCTTCCTTGACCTGACCTAATATCTGCGCCTCGCCGACCATCATTGAGTCAAGCGACGCGGAGACCCGGTTCAAATGCCGCAGTGCCCGAAACGACCCGTGACAGAACAGATCCCCAGGCTCAAATGATACTTTATCTTTGCCTCGTAAGAGATGGTCCAACAGGCGATTGCGCGCCTCGGTGGTGGTCAGCCCCTGACGGCCGACGTAGTAAAACTCAGCCCGGTTGCAGGTTTGCAGATAGACCAACTCGGCAAAGGCGCAGGCCTCTTTGAGCGCTCGCAACCGCTCGGTACGTCCCTCCTCAGGAATCGTCAGAGCTTCGAGAAGGTCGATATTCCCCCCGCGGATGGATACGCCGATGACTCCGAATGATAACATGGTACTGGCCTCTAAGATCAGGGAATGTGCTTACGGTAGTGATGTTTGCGCAAGCATGTAATTGTAGTCATGAGCACGGTGTACGAGTCTGAATCCTGTCTGCCCACCCTGTCGTCCCCACTGCACCCCGGACCCCGGCGCACCGGGGCGGCGAGACTGAAAATGATACGCGAAAGATACGTATTTAAGCCCTCTTTTTTATTCACACACTGACAAAAATGAACCTCTGCACTACCGAGTATACTCGATCGACGCCACTGCCGCCTCCGACGACGCCCCAGATCACGGGTTTTCTTAATGCAAACCACTTACCGGCTGCAATGGTTTTGACACTCCCTCGCTCTGTCGCCCCTCGCTCGGCGCAATCGCCTGTCTATCAGTCCATTAGCGCCAAGAGGGCACAGCGGGGTTGTAACGGTCGACTGCGGGCGATTGGGGTAAATGACCCAGGTTGGGTCATATCCACGAATCGGCGTCTCATATGCCGCACTCGTCCCCGGAAGGGGCACTACGCAGGCTGCTCGGTGGGTGATGTGGCTTCGTTCGCCGGCGGTGGGGCGAGCGGCGCCTTGCGACCGAAGGCCCACGTCAGCACCGGCGGGGTCACCAGGGTGGTCACGATGACCATGATCACGACCGCCGAGTAAATCTCACTGGTCACAATCGGCTCGCCGCCGAACGACAGCCCCAGGCCGATGCCGGCAAAGATCAACCCGACTTCACCACGCGGGATCATTCCCAGGCCGACAATCCAGCGGTTGGTTGCTCCGCCCTTCGAGATCACGCCGAACGATGAGACTTGCTTGGAGACAATCGCAGCCAAGCTCAGAAGCGCCGCGAAGCCCAGCACCGAGGCCTGGCTGAAGGTGGTCAGGTCGACCCGCATGCCCATCAGGATGAAGAACACCGGCACCAGAAACATGGTCACCGGTTCGAGCAGGTCGTTGAGGTGACGTTTCGTCAGATTCGGGAAATCGCGGTAGTAGACCGAATCGAGAACCAGACCGGCGGCAAACGCGCCCACGATCGGCGCCAGACCGACTTTCGCCGCCAAGAGCGACATGGCGAAGCATGATACCAATGCGACCGCCAAGAGCAGACCCTGGGTCTTCAGGTAGTTCGCCACTTTGAAGACACGGGGGTAGAGAAGCCGCCCGGCCACGACCGCGGCCGCCAGGAACAGAATCGCTTTGGCGACCAGCCAGAGAATCGCACCGGAGGACATCTCGGTACCGGTGTCAGCCGCTTTGATCACACCCGCCACGATCGCCAAAATGACCAGACCCATGACATCGTCGATCACCGCCGCACCGAGGATGATCCGCGCCTCCGACGTGTTGAGTCGGTTGATGTCCTTCAGTACGCGTGCGGTGATGCCGACCGAGGTTGCGGTGAGCGTGGCGCCGAGGAAGATGTGGACATAGACCGACGCGTCGGGATAGAACCACATCCCCACACCCCAGCCGAGAAAGAACGGGGCGATCACGCCGAAGAGAGCGACCAGGAGCGATGAGAGGCCGACTTTGAGCATCTCCGTGAGATCGGACTCTAACCCCACCTCGAACAGAAGGAGGATCACGCCCAGTTCGGCGAGAATCCCGATCGTTGGATTGTGCTTAATCGGTTCGAACCAGGGGATGCCGATCAGGACCATGTTCCCGAGAACCACGCCGAGAATCAGCTCGCCGAGGACGGCGGGCTGGCGCAACCGGATCGCCCAGTCGCCGCCGAGTTTCGCCGCGATGAGGATCACCACCAACGCCGCCAGAACGCCGACGACGGCCGAACCATGTCCGTCTTCCGCCTGCGACGACGCGAAGGCGGCCTGGGCGGCGATCACGCTGACGGCGGCGATCGTGAGTATCACATATCTGCGCACGGGGTCATTGTCTCCTTACGCATCCGTGTCCGGCTCAGTTCGATCGCAACTCCGCATCATGGAGCATCGCCGGTCACGACTTGAGAGATGAGAATTCATTGGCTGAAGATTGGAGCAGATGGTTTGCGATCGCGGGCGGCGACACGGGCGTTTCAGGATGACGGCTCCTTCGGACGACACAGAAACCAGAAGTGCGCCGCGTATTCGACGTCGAAGAACAGCTCGAACTCATAGCGGCCCGCGAACGGCGCCCCGTGGAAGGTCCCGTCCCACGGGAGCGTGTATTGCCCGGGTTCCTGTTCACCGATCCGCAGGAGAGTGAGCAGATCGCCGGCCATGCCGTTGATCCGCGCCTCGACCCGCGTTCGCTCGTACACCGTGTAGCGGATGCGGTCGCCCATCCAGACCGTGGACCTGCCGAACACGGCGAGGAGTTCGACCTGCGACGGTGCTTCGACGGCCGGCTCTGCGGAGAGTGCCGTAGCGATCGCCGTCAGGGTCAGGACCGCTGCGACGGCGGCCGCACATCCGATCCAGCGTGTGGTCCACCGCCCGCCTGAGTTCCATCTCCCGATCAGTCCGCCCCTGGGCATCGATCGTCACTCCGTGGTGCCGACTTCGGCCTCCGCCGGTTTCTTGCGACCGTTTCCACCGTCGCGGGAGGGTACTTTGAGACCGTACTCATAGAGCTTATTGCGCAACGTCCGCGACGATATCCCGAGCCGGTCGGCGGCTTTGGTCTGATTGCCGCCGTCGCTTTCGAGCGTCGCCAGAATCAACTGCTTTTCCATTTCGTGAATCGACATACCGGGCTCGATCGCCGTCGTGCGCGCGCGGGGGCCGCCGGTCACCAAATCGCGGGGAAAATCCTCCGGCGCAAGAACGTCGTTGCCGGCCACCACGACCGCCCGTTCGATGAAGTTTTCCAACTCGCGCACGTTCCCCGGCCAGAGATACTGCTCGAACAACCGCAGGACCTGGTCGGAGACGCGTTTGACCGAACGGCCGTTCTCGATATTGTAGCGACGGATAAACAGATCGACCAGACCGGGAATATCGGCGGGGCGTTCACGCAACGGCGGCAGATCGATCGAGACGACGTTGATGCGGAAAAAGAGATCCTCGCGGAAATTCCCGGCTTCGAGTTCAGTCGGCAGGTGACGGTTGGTGGTGGCGATCACACGCACGTCGATCGGGACCTTTTTCTCCGATCCCAGCCGCTGCACTTCCCGCTCCTGCAGAACGCGCAGGAGTTTGGCTTGCAGCGCGGGAGGAATCTCCGAGATCTCGTCGAGCAGGAGCGTGCCGCCGTCGGCGGCTTCGAACAGACCGCGTCGCTGACGGGAGGCACCGGTGAAGGCACCCTTCTCGTGACCGAACAGTTCGCTTTCGAAGAGGTTCTCCGGCAACGCGGCGCAGTTGATCGCCTCGAAGGGGCCCTCGCGGCGCACACCGCGATAGTGAACCGCGCGCGCCACCAACTCCTTGCCGGTACCCGATTCGCCGGTGATCAGCACGGTGGCCCGGGAGTTGGCAACGGCGTCGATCATATCGAAGACGCGTTGCATCGGCGTGGAATTACCGATAAGCTGCTCCTCCGAGAACCGCCGCGTGACCGCTTCGCGCAGCATGCGGTTTTCAAGCCGCAGGCGCCGGTAGTCCAACGCCCGCGCCACCACCGCCTCGGTGACATCGGGGGTCACGGGCTTGAGAAGGTACTCGAACGCCCCGGCCTTCATCGCCCGCACCGCATCGGCGATCTCGCCGAACGCGGTCATGATGACGACCACCGTGTCGGGCGCGGTGACCCGCACACGATCCAGAAGCGACAGACCGTCCATTCCCGCCATGCGGACGTCGGTGATCACGAGATCGTACTCACGCTCCGCGGTCCGATCGAGCGCCGCCTCTCCCGAGAAGACGCTGTCCACGTCGTACTCCTTCTCGCGCAGCGTGGTCACCAGGACTTCATTGACCAGTTGGTCATCATCGACGATCAAAATGCATGCAGGCATGCTCATCCTCCCGGGATTCAACCACTCTCACCCGGCATCGGAAGGGACGGCGGCAGTTCGACGCACACTTCGGCGCCGCCATCTTTACGATTGTGAATCGATATTTGTCCACCGTGGGCTTCGACCAGCTTGCGGGCGGTTGCCAATCCCAAGCCGGTACCTTTCTCACGGGACGTGACGAAGGGTAAAAACACCCGGTCGGCGATCGCGGGATCGAGTCCGGGTCCTGAGTCGGCGATGCGCAGGCACAGCCCACCCGCGCGCGAGGCGTCGACAGCGAACTCGATCCGTGCGCCGCTGCCGGCGGCCTGTTCCGCGTTCTCCAGCACGTTCCAGATCGCCTGCCGGAGACAGAGGGCATCGGCTCGGCCGTCCGGCAACTTCTCGGGCCAGCGCCGCACCAACGTCAAGGTGGCGCCGCGGCGTCGCGCGGTCTCCTCGTACTGATCGAGGGTCAGGCTGAAGAACCGGCCCCAGTCGACCGGCCGCAGGGACACTTGCGGGTCGCGCGCAAACTCGAGCATGCGGCCGACCACGCGATTGAGATACTGCGCGCCGGCGAGGATCTTGCCGGCCATTTCTTCGCGCGTGCCGTCCCCGGCGCAATGCCGTTTGAGCAGCTCGGCAAAACCGATCATCCCACCCAGGGGATTGCGGATCTCGTGCGCGACCGTGGCGGCCATTTCACCCAGTGCCGCCAGTGTCCGCATGCGCGCCACCTCGTCATGCAGCGCCTCGAACACGGTCAGGTCGGTGAACACTTCGAGAGCGCCGCCCGGCTGCCCGTCCGCCGCCGGCGGAATCACGACGGTCGCCACCGACAGGACGACACGGCGCCCGTCGGCGCGGGTCAACTCCCGGCGGAACCCGGAGGTGGGCGACTCCCCCCCGGCGCAGGCGACCGCGGTAGCCCGGTCGGCTTCCCGCTCGGGCCAGACATCCAGGTAGGGTCGATTCAGCACTTCGGCGACAGGCCGGTCCAGAAGCGTCGCCGCCGCCGAGTTGAACAGGCGCACGATGCCATCCGGGTCAACCGCGATGATCCCGGCTGGGACCGCAGTGACAATCCGGTCCAGAAACACCGTCAGCAGGCGGTTGGCTTCGAGTTCGGCCTGCAGCTTCTCGTTAACGGCCGTCAACTCGGCGTTGAGCTTCGTGTACCGTTCCTCGAGCGCCGCATAGTCTTCCTGGAGGCGATCGATCGTACGCCCGAAGGCGTCAACCGAACGGGACAGCCCGTTGAGTGAGGCCGCCGCACTGCTTTTGTCCTGTTTGGTTCCCCTGCCCATAACGGTCACACGGGTCGGAATATACCGAGGCCCCCAGAGGGCGCAAGGCTAAACCGATGTCCCGAAAAGCTGTGTGGATGGCCGTATCGGCGTCCCGCCGGGCCGGCGACGATGACACTTCCGCGGGCCATGGGTGACGCGTGGGACGGTGGGCTCTCCGTCTTTTGGACCATCCAATGGTCTCCCCGATACCATAGTGGTGCCGAAATCGTTGCCGCGGCCGCGATCAGGAACCGCGCGCGCCCTGCAGGGAGTCGACCTGCGCGGGCGACGCCGGCAAGGCCGTGTCGTGCGGGGCCGGCACCTCATGCACGGCGCGATAGCGGCGGAGTTCGGACTCGACGGTACTCAGGCGCTCCCGCAGGTTTTCGATCTCGCGCGAGAGCGTCTGCTCCTTGATGGCGCGGTCGATCAGTTCTTTGAGTTCCTGGAGCTTGAACGGCTTGATGATGTAATCATAGGCGCCCTTGCGGATCGCCTCGATTGAAGAGTCGATGGTTGGATACCCGGTCATCACGATCACCGGGAGGGTCGGGTCGATCTCGGTGATAACGGCCAGGACTTCAATCCCGCCTTTGCCCGGCATTTTCAGATCGACGAGCGCCGCATCGAATCGTTCGCGGCGGCAGGCGGCGATGCCCGCGTCGCCGTCCGCAGCCGTAACGACGGCAAAGTCCATCTTCTCGAAGAAATCCTGGAGCAACTCACGGACAAACTGCTCGTCGTCGATGACCAGAACGCGTGGCGTACCGTCGCGCTTCATGCTTCGGCCTCCCTCTGCCCTGTTTGCCGATCGGCGGATGACCGCGCGATCGCTGCCTCCACCGCCTTGCGCATATGCTTCAAATTGAAGGGCTTGACGAAATAGTCCTGTGCGTGCCGCCGGATCGCCTCGATCGCGGACTCCATCGACGGGAATCCGGTCATGAAGATGATGGGCAGCTCGCCGTCGCGATCGTGCATGCGATCGGCCAACTCGAGGCCGTCGATGTCCGGCATTTTCAGATCGAGTATCGCGGTGTCGAAATGCGCTTCGGCCACCAGATCGAGGGCTTCCTGCCCGTTATCCGCCACCGCAATGTCGTAATCGCAACCCGCGAAGTAGTCGTACAGCAGATCGCGAATCAGCAGTTCATCATCGACGATCAGGATCCGTTTCTTGCTCAACATAGGTCGGCACCGTTACCGGCGGTCGCAATCTCATGCGTCCGGCACTTTAGGGTCTGACTGATTTCAGCCTCTCCCGCGCTTGTGACGCGAACGACGCCAAGGCATCTCCGACGCTCCGGTAAACATCAAAAACGCGTTTCAGACCTGTGATCTCGAATATCTCATCAACGTAGGGTGCCAACCGGCAGAGAACCAGACGTCCACCCGCGAGGCGCACGTCCTTGAGCACCGACACCAGCGCGCCCAAACCCGAACTGTTGATGAAGTCCAGCCCCTCGCAATCGAGAACGATCTGCGTGCGGTGATCCTGCAAGCGCAGGCGCACCTGGTCT
>DATKYL010000255.1:0-6662 GCA_035528515.1 Acidobacteriota bacterium
TTCATGTGGGGGTCGTCGATCCCGGAGTCGGTAGCGACCGCCGGCCGATCCTGGCGGATACGGGGCGGGAGATCCTGATCGGGCCGGACAATGGTCTGTTGTCTTGGGCTTGGCGGACTCAGCCCGACATTCGCGTGCGCGTTCTTTCAAATGAGGCCTATCGCTTGTCGCAGGCGCGTGTTACTTTCGACGGACGGGATCTGTTCGCCCCGGCGGCGGCCCACCTCGCAAGCGGTGTCGATCCCGCTTTGTTCGGGCCAAAGATCGATCGACCTCTCATATTGGACTGGCCCGACCCTGTCCGCACGGAGGGACGGATTGAAGGGCGTGTCTTGGTGGAGGATGCTTTCGGGAATCTGATCACCAACATCCCGTTTGAGGACGTGGCGATGGAATTCACCGAGGCCGCTCTTGAAATCGAGTTGAACGGTAGGGACGTGGGCGAACTGTGCGGATCGTATGAGGCGATCACGGGAGTGACAGGGGTCGTGGTCAATGGCACCGGGCTCTTGGAAATCGCGGCAAATCGCCGATCGGCCGCCGAAGCCACCGGAGCACGTCGTGGGGCACGGGTCGTCGTGAGGAAGAGGAGGGTGAAGCCGTGAACTGCCCGTTTTGCGGTCACGATAGCGACCGGGTGGTCGACTCGCGCTCGGTGCAGGAGGGACGCGGCGTCCGCCGTCGCCGCGAGTGTACGCACTGCAAGGAGCGATTCACCACCTACGAGTATATCGAGAAAGTTGAACTCATGGTGGTGAAGAACGACGGCCGCCAGGAGCCGTACGATCGGGGCAAGTTGATCGAGGGAATCCGTCTGGCCTGCAAGAAACGGCCGATTGGCCCCAAGAAGATCGAGGCGATGGTCGATGACATCGAGAAGCAACTCCACGCCCTGTCCCGAGGCGAGGTGACGTCAACGCAGATTGGGGAACAGGTCATGGAGATTCTCCGCAAGACCGATGCTGTGGCGTATGTCCGCTTTGCCTCCGTTTACCGGAAATTCCAAGACAAGACGCAGTTTGTTGAAGAATTGCGGAAAATGCTGGAATAGGGAAACCCTGCTGGAATAGTCCGATTGCCTGCCCCGGTCAGCCGACGATGCTAGAAGGCCACCGCGAAATGAGTTTCCTCGAGCATCTGGAGGAACTGCGTCACCGACTGATCAAGTCGGTGGCGAGCATCCTCGTCTTCTCAATCGGGGCGTATTTCATCTCCGATCAGATCATCGCGATCATAACGCGTCCGATCGACGAGGTCTATTTCATGGCGCCGACGGAGGCCTTCGCGGTTCGGATCAAGATCTCCCTGTTTGTCGGGCTGATTCTGGCGTTGCCGGTCGTTCTCTACCAAGCCTGGCAGTTCGTGGTGCCGGGGCTGTATTCCCATGAAACACGCATCGTGATTCCGATGGTGATTCTGACCACCGTGTTCTTTGTCGGTGGGGCGACGTTTTGCTTTTTCGTGGTTCTGCCGATCGGAATTCAGTTCCTGATCGGGTTCGGAACCGAGAAGCTCAAGCCACTGATCGCGGTGGGCCGATATGTGAGCTTTGTGGCTTGGATGACACTGTCCTTCGGTGTGGTCTTTGAGCTTCCGATTGTCACCTTTTTCCTCGGCCGGGTTGGACTTATCAACAGTGGCATGCTGCGGAAATGGCGCCGCTATGCGCTTGTGGCGATCCTGGTCGTGGCGGCCGCCGTAACGCCCTCTCCAGACATGTTCTCGCAACTCATGTTAGCGGGGCCACTTTATTTTCTATATGAAGCCTCGATCATCGTCGTACGCCTCACCGGAAAGAATGAAAAGGGGCGGAACCGGCCCGAGAACGACACCGAGGCGTGAGGGGACCCCTCACCCCGGACCGCGCGGTTCGGCGATGTGCGGGAACGCATATTCGCGGCGTGACACCTCGAATTAGTGTTGACACGCTATTCAGGCGTGACTAACATTATGATACTACCATCGAGGAACGCGAGTCGGTTCGCCACGTTGGAGCAAATCTTCGGTCGTTTCCGCCATACCGAATCTGAAGTGAGAGTATTCCCGCTTGAATGCCGTGATCGACACACACGTCCGCGAGAGTCTCTGGGGGGATAGCGACGAACGAGTTGCCGGGTTGCCGGTACGCGCGCCCGGCTTGCGGTTTGGGGAGTGGTTGCTTATCGGAGGCAGAAAGGTGGTGAAGTCGCGTGGCCGAAGGGACGGTGAAGTGGTTTAACGACGCAAAGGGTTTTGGCTTTATCACGCAGGATGGCAGCGACAAGGACCTCTTTGTTCATTACTCAGCCATAGGCGGCGAGGGGTTCAAGACACTGCGCGAGGGTGAAAAGGTGACCTTCGACGTCATGGAAGGACCCAAAGGGTTGCAGGCGACAAACGTGCGCTCTCTCACGGAGTCCATCCCGTAGCCCTGAAGCGGAAATGTGAATTCGTTCGGCCTCGACGCATAAGACGGGGCCGGTAGGTCGGCGCGTGGCGGCGCCGTCGAAGCATCGGCAGAAAGGTGGTGGGTTTCTTGCCTGAGGGGAAAGTAAAGTGGTTTAATGACGCCAAGGGCTTTGGTTTCATCACGCAGGATGAAGGGGAGAAGGACGTTTTCGTCCATTACTCCACGATCAGCGGTGACGGGTTTAGGACGTTGCGCGAAGGTGATCGGGTAACCTTTGACGTCGTCGATGGTCCGAAGGGCCTGCAGGCGGCCAATGTCGTGATCGTCCCCGAGGAGTAGAATCGAGGCGAACCGCGACTGTAACCGGTATCAAAGAGTTGTCTTCCGACGGGGCGCGCTGTCTTTGCAGCGCGCCCTTTCGCGTGCCGGGCGGACCGGTGCGATGCCGCCTGGTCCATTACCGCCGGCACGCAGCCGGGCGTAAGCCGTTATACAACAACCGCATGCAATTCCGGCGTCAGGCCTGTCGGCCGTTGTCGGTTTCCGGCCTTGTGTGGCCACCGGTCGAGTGAGATATAGGGGCGCCACCTGTGTGCTGAATCAAGGAGGCGAACGGTCCGATTGTGGGTTATAGAAAGAGGGGGGCGCGACATGCCACGGAAAGGCCACGGTCTCAGAGTCCGATGACAGACAGTATTCCTCATGATTCCCCGGACGCCGGAATCCGCCCGCCGAACACGGTACCCGTAGTGCCGCTTCAGGGCGACATCCCGTTCCCGATGGCGGTATCGTCGCTGGTTTTTCGGACCCCATACAATTTGGAAGTCCTCTCACGGCTGGAAGCCGGTGAGCGCCACTTCTGGGCGGTCTGGACCGGTGTCGAGTTCGATCGACGGCACCTGAAGGACCTGCTGCCGAAAGTCGGCGTCATGTGTCGATTTCTCTCGTCACGCGATCTGGGGCCCGGCAGGCGGCGCGTCGATTTCGAAGGTCTGTTTCGCGCGCGTCTCGCGAGTGTCGGCGATACTGGTTCGGAAATCACCGCGCGCGTGGAACCCATTGATGAAACCGTCAGTGATGCCGACGCGGCGCGGGCGCAGATAAACGCCTGCCGCGATTTGCTGGTGTCTTTGGTCGAGCAGTCCGGGCAGTATTCGGTTGAACTGGTACGCGTGGCGGAACTGGCGCGTGAGAACGCCGGTCGGTTTACCGACCTGCTGGGCGCCTCCGTTCACTTTTCGCAGGATGACAAGTGGCGTCTCGTGCAGATGACCGATCCGCTCGATCGGCTCGCCCTTCTCACCGAACTCCTGCGGGCCGAGGTCGCGCTGGGCGATCGCAAGAGTGATCTCGACGAACGCACGCGGATGACGCTGGAGAAGCGGGAGCGCGTCGAATTTCTCCGGGCGCAGTTGCAGGCCTTGCGCAAGGAACTGGAAATCCTCGAACCCGGCGACACGGAACTCGACCAACTGGCCGAACAGATCGGTCGCGCCGGTCTGCCCACTGCCGTGGCCCGTCGCGCACGCAGCGAACTCGAACGCCTGCGTCTGATCTCCACCGCCTCGGCGGAGTACACCGAAATCCGCAACTACCTGGACTGGCTGGTCCACATACCGTGGACGGCGACGGCGCACGAGCGCACCAATCTGGATGAGATCCGCCGTCTCCTCGACGAGGAATTCTACGGTCAGGCGCGGGTCAAGGAACGCATCGCTGAGTATCTGTCGGTCCTGCATCAAACCGGCCGACCCGGTCCGAACGTCCTGTGTCTCGTGGGACCGTCGGGGATCGGCAAGACCAAGCTGGCACGGGCCATCGCCCGCGCCCTCAGGCGGCCGATCATCACCCTGAACCTCGGTCTGCTGCGATCCGAGGCGATCCTGAAAGGCAACCGCCGGACCTTTCCGGGGGCAATGCCCGGACGGCTGCTGCGACAACTTCGGGCAACGGAGGTCGTGAATCCGGTGTGTGTGCTCGAAGAGGTCGACCGTCTCGGCGGAGAGGTCGAACGTCCCGATCTCTCGGCGATTCTCCTGGAGGCGGTGGATCCGTCCTACAACCACGACTTCTGGGACTACTATCTCGAATTCCCCTACGATCTCACGCATGTGTTCTTTCTGTGTACCGCGACCGATCCCGAACTGATCCCGGAGATGCTTGCGGAGCGCATGGAATTCATTGAAATGCCCGGGTATCTTCTGGAGCACAAAGTCGAGATCACTTTCAAGCACCTGTGGCCGAACCAGCTCGTTTCGCACGGGTTGGTGGCGGAGGAGTATTCGCTGACCGTGGCCGCCGTACAGAAGATTGTCCGCGAGTACACACTCGAAGCCGGTTTGGGCAACCTCAACAAGTGTCTCGAGGTCATTTGCCGCCACCTGGCGGTTCAACGCGTCGGTGGCGAGCGCGGTTTCGTCCGTATCGGGGTGCAGCAGGTCGAAAAACTCCTGGGAACGCCGATCTTCATTCCGGAGAAGGCGGAAGCGAAGCCGGAAATCGGCGTCGCCATGGGGGTCGCCTGGACACAGACCGGCGGCGACATCATGTTGATCGAGGCCCTTAAGATGCGCGGCTCGGGAATGGTGATCTCCACCGGTTCGCTGGGAGAGGTCATGCGCGAGTCGATCCAGGCGGCCCATTCGTGGGTGCGCTCACGGGCCGACTGGTTCGGGATCGATCACGAGGACTTCGGCAACTACGATATCCACGTCCATTTTCCCTCCGGCGCCATTCCCAAGGACGGACCGTCGGCCGGGATCACGATTTCGGTGGTCATTGCGTCGGTCATGTCGGAGCGGCCGATCCGTCACGATTTCGCCATGACGGGGGAAGTCTCTCTGCGCGGCAAAGTGCTGCCGGTCGGCGGTCTCAAGGAAAAGGTCGCCGCTGCCCATCGTGTCGGCATTCACAAAATCATCGTCCCCAAACAGAACATCAAGGACCTGCAGGATGTCCCGCGACGGATTGCCAAGGAGATGACCTACATTCCCGTCGAGACGGTCGACGAGGTCTTTGCCGAGGTCCTGCTCGACTTTGACCCCGCCCAGGCCAGTCTCGAGAAACTTCTCCGGATGGAAATGGTTAGAAGACGGGGAGGACGGCGTTCGAAGCCGAAGTCATCCTCCCGCTCGCGCACGCGTAACGACGCGGCGAAGAAGAACTGAGCAGTGCACCGGGAGAATCACCGCCCGCGACCCACGCATCCGCTTGCGCAAGAGCGCAACACCGTTGTTGTGTTGGCGGGCACGCCGGCAAACATGAGTCAGGGAGAGGACGGAGAAACAGTGGGCAGAGACAAGAGAGCAGGGACGCGAACCATCCCCAAGACATGCCGGTGCACCCTTCTGTGGGCGATCGTCCTGGGAGTGTTGTCGGCGCCGTCTCCGTCAGCGGCGGCGGAGCAGTCCGATCCGCTGATGCAGGCGATGGAGAGCGAGCTGCGGCGCTCGACGGAACGCCTGCGTCTGGATGACTACGAGCCGCCGTATTTCGTGGCCTACCGTCTCTCCGAGATCCGGTCGATCACCCTGCGATCGTCCTACGGTGCGCTGACATCCTCAGGCGGAGATCGCTACCGTGCCCTCGCCGTCGACGTGCGGGTGGGAGATTATCGCGAGGACAATACTTCCGACGACGATGCGTTCTACTACGACCCGCGCGATACCGACGCCTATCTCTACGCGCGGCAATATGCGCCGATCGATGACGATACCTCCGCGTTGCGGCAGGAACTGTGGCTTCTGACCGACTACCGCTACAAACGGGCGCTTGAGGAGTTCATCGGGAAGCGGGGCCGCCGGGTGCAGAAGGTCGAGGAGGAGGACCGACCCGACGACTTCTCGCCCGTCGAGCCGGTTCACCGGATCGACCCCATCGATACGCTCGCCGTCGATCGTCGCCGCTGGGAGGATATCCTGCGCGCGGTCTCTGCGCGCTTCAAGGACGAACCGCTGATTCACGGTTCGGATGTCGATTTCAAGGCGATCGCCAATACCGGGTACCTGCTCACGACCGAAGGGACGCGTTTGCGGTCTACCGCGCACAATTACTCGCTCTCGATCCTGGCCAGTGTGCGTGCCGACGATGGAATGCCCCTCTCGCTTGAGCATGTCTACAAGACCCACGCCTACGAGTCGTTTCCCGATTCACTGGTCCTCGTTCATGCGGTGGACTCGCTGAAGGAACTCATTCTGGCGCTGCGCGACGCCCCGGTGATGGAACCTTATACCGGTCCGGCAATCATCAAGCAAGGGGCCTCCGGGGTCTTTTT
>DATKYL010000256.1:0-4932 GCA_035528515.1 Acidobacteriota bacterium
AGACCAGGGCTAGAGTACTAATAGAAAAAAAAAGATGGCTGATAATACTGAACTGAATGTGCCGGGATCGGGCTCTGGGGGCGGCGATGTGATCGCAAGCGACGACATCAGCTCGGTCAAGTATCAGCGAATCAAGCTGATTCACGGCGCTGACGGTGTGAACGACGGGGATGTCTCGTCTGCGAACCCATTGCCCGTTGACGGGTCTGGCGTCACGCAGCCGGTGTCCGGCACAGTAACGGCCAACGCTGGCACAGGCACGTTCACGGTATCTGGTACGGTCACGGCGAACGTCGGCACAGGAACCCAGCCTGTTTCAGGGACCGTCACGACCAACGTAGGCACGGGCACGCGGCCTGTCGCGGGGGCCATTGCTCACGATGCCGTTGACTCGGGCAGCCCGCTCAAGCTCGGGATGCGGGCGATCGCTCACGGCACTAACCCGACCGAGGTTGCAAGCGCAGACCGCTCGCACCTCTACTGCAACGTCGCTGGCGTGCCCTTCATGATCGGCGGGCACCCGAACGTGCAAACCATCCGCGCCAACTACACGGCGGCACAGACCGACACGGCTATCGTCTCCACCACGGAGAAGATCGTCGTCACCCGCGTGTCCGTCATGGTCGCCAACGAGGGCACCGTAGACGTTGACGTGGTCATCGGCTTTGGTGCAGTCAACACGCCGACCACAACTGGCGTGATCCTTGCGCACCCCGGCATCGCCGTAGGATCGGGTGTGGTCGAAGGTACCGGGTCTGGCATGCTCGGTGTCGGCGCGGCTGGCGAGGATGTACGCATCACCTGTTCAAACCCCACCACGGGTAGCCCTGCCGTCGGGAGCATCGATGTGCTTCTCAGCTATTACGAGGTTGCAGCCTGATGACCGTCTGCACTATTATCTACGACGACTCTGCTGGTTCGGACACGCTCTGTTCGGGGAGTAACGCTCCGACTGCGGCGATCACTGGGACGAACGGTGACATCTCTGGAACCACGATCACCCTGAACGAGACCGTGGACTTCGGAGCTGTGAATGACGACGGAACGGATGTCGTCTACTACACTGGCAACGCGGGTGATCGGCACCTCTTCACCATCTCATCCTTCACGGGTGGGTCGGGAACCTGTACGGCCCTGGTTGTTGATCAAACAGCTACAGCACCTCGCACAGCCAGTAATTGGGCCGTGGGCGGTAAGCGTCAGACGCTATGGGCAGACACAACCAACCCCGACGTGAAGGACGCTAAGGCGGGCTGGCGCTACGAACTTGAGGCCAACGGCAGTTCTCCGCACTACTCATGCCCCGACGCAGCGATCCCCTACACCCTGCCCGCCGTCGGCGACACGACCAATGGCGGCATCGTCGTTATCGCCGCATCGGGTCACAGCCCGAAGATTCTCTACCTGAACAACGACAGGCTGTGGGATGTGGGTGCGAGCTGCTGGTTCCGCATCGAGGGCATCTCGATGGAGAACAGTGGCGGCTCTTCCTTCGGGGGCCACTGTATCGAAACCAACGGGGCCAACTACGTCTTGCAGGTCATCAATTGCACGATGAAGGCCTACTCGCAGTGCGTGCTGGTAAACAACGGCGGCACCGTCGCTGTTGTCGGCTGCGATGCTGAGACGACCTCGGCGGAGTCAACATTCCAATTCCAGAATCAGCGCATCAATGGCATCGTCCGCAACAACGTCGTTCATGACGGTGGCAAGCACGGGATCGAATGCCAGTGGGGATCCTCACTTGCGCAGTTTGACATCAGCCGAAACATCGTCTACGGCTGCACCAACCACGGCATCTACATCGACCGTAACGTGGACAGCTTCGGACAGATCATCTCCAACAACACCTGTCACAACAACGGCGGCGACGGGATCAACCTGGCCGAGACCGTCAACTCGAATGCGTCTATCTGCTTTGTGGATGGAAATATACTCACCGACAACGGGGGCTACGGGATTGGCACGGACGCGGGCTTCAACTTCCACCAGACGTTCGCTGACTTCAACGCCTTCCGTGGCAACGCATCTGGCGAGGTCGAGTACACGCGAGGTACGGACACAGGTGGCGGCATCAACGACGTGACCATCACAAACGACCCCTATGTGAACGCGGCTGCATTCGACTTCACGCTGAACGACGATGTCGCTGGTGGCGGGATGTGTAAGGGGATGGGGCTTGGTCAAGCGCCCAGCGCCTGATGGACATTGGCGCAGTTCAAGCTGACGGTCCGAGCATCGGTGCAGTCCAGGCTGCCGTCGCGGCCGGTGGAGCACCTCCGTCCACCGCAATCCGTGGTGTCATCGTGCGCGGAGTAATTCAGAGACCCAGATGACACTCGTACTCGTATTCTCCGGCGGCGGTCAGGGAGTCGTCGCTGCAGCAGCCGTCGTTGGTACTAGCCGGTCCGTCTACGCTGTTTCACAACAATCTCGCCAAGAATTATTCCTTGGCTATACGACGCTGGCCACCGACGACCCCGTCGCGCTACTGGAGGACGTGTATGGGACCATGGGCCCGGAAAGGACTAGCCGGTACGCGGAACTGACCTTCGGGGCTACACTGACGGTTCTAGCCCGGTCGATTCCTGCAGGGGATCGGTGGCTCCATCGGCTGGAGAAGAACCAGCACATGGATGGCGGCAAGCCCTACGTTCGGGATCTGAGGTTCGCCGGTCTGGTGGTGGTTGACCCCATGTCCGGTGAGGACATCCTGCTCCAGACCAACGGGTCGGACGGTTCCATCCCATACGTGAACGAAAACGGGGTGGAGCGCAGAGTCAAACGAAATGCCGTGACCGGAAAGCTGGACCTGGTCATGCAAGATGCTACAGCTATGGAGATCTCTCTCGTCCAGGTCATCCCGCAAGAAATCGAATCGCTATGACCGCATTCCGACCGCTACGTTTCCTGCTGGAGGGCAGTCCCGAAGTTCCGACCAAACTCGCCGAGTTTGGAGCCGAGAGCGGGGACATGCTCAAGCTGGACATGCCCATCGACTACGGGCAGACGCAGAAGCTTGCCCAGAGTGGAGCGTTGGTCGCCGATTTCGCCGACGGCCCAGTCCAGTACTTTGAACTGAATGGTGACGTGACCGGGTGGACCACCGCCAACCGTCCACCCGCGTCTTCAGTTCATTCATACGCAACCACGATTGTCGTGAGCCCAGGAGCGGGCACCCGCGCTCTGGCGTTCAACGCGAGCTGGATGTTCCAGGGTCAGATACCGGCTCAGATCGCGGCGGGTAAGACGGGTGTGCTCACGCTGCTATGTCTCGGGACTGCGGCGACAGATGTCGTGGCCTGGTGGAGTGTCGAGGAATGATCCCCGCGATCAAGGGTTCGCACTACAACGTCGGTGCGATCACGCGGAAGACTCTCTGGTTCGACATGTCTCACCAGACGGAGGCTGACACGACGGCTCTCAATCCGGTGCCAGATCGAACGGACAATGGTCACGATGCGGAGCAGGGCACGGCTGGCAATCGTGCCACTATTCAGACGGATGAGCTGAACGGTCACAGGATTCTCTTGTTTGACGCGACGGACGATCAGTATGAGCTTCCGAGCGCGGCCTTCGAGGGAATCAGCGACGGCCTGACCGTTGCGGTGGTGATGAAGAAGCGTGTGTCTGGCTCGAAGTCGGACATCGTTGCGCACTGGGACACTGGGAGTGGCGAGGAGGACTTCGGCATACTATTCGACAGTGATCCGGCACTGAAAATTCTGGATGGGTCGCACACCTTCACAGACACAAGCAATGACGGAACTGCCTATCAGATAATCCTGGTGCGCTGCGAGCCGTCGGTGAATACGCAGATTTGGTTCGATGGCGTGGAGGCAACCTACGGGGGGCTTCACAACGCGATGACGTTCCCGTTCAGTGCCACGTTCACGAACAAGCCGATGATGGGCGCCTGGTACGACGGTGTGGCCGGTCGTTTGTTCGACGGGAGTTTGGCCGAATTGGTTGTCTTCACCGACCATCTGACCGATCTGGAATTGAATTGGATTTTGAAAGCGATGTCGCAAAAGTGGGGCATCGGGGTGACAGAGATATGAGCGAGACACGATCAATGAGCCGTGACGACCAGATCGACGTCGTCATGGAATTGTGGGCCGAAGGCTCTGGCGAGGCGGACATTGCCGCGCAGTTGGAGGACGAGCCCTACAATGTGAAGAAGGCTGACCGCAAACTGATCCGTGAGGCCATGGTGGAGGCCGAGAAGCGGGCCATGCAGCTCGGCAAGAAGGAGACGGACTACTGGAAAGGTCTCCACCTCGCCAGGACGGATGCTGTCTACCGCAAGGCTATGCGGAGAGGCGAGGTGAGTGCAGCATCAGCTGCGCTCAAGTTGCAGGCGGCATTGACTGGAACGATCCAGTCGGATGACGACAAGAAGATCACTCTCAACGTGTTGCAGCTTGCACACCTTGCCGCCGCACAGGAGAAGGAACTCCTCGAACGCGTCGCGATCAACCCCGTAGTCGAGGGGGCCTCGGGGGCGTTCAGCGAGAAGAAAGACAAGGAGCTTGCTGACCTGACAGTCCCACCGCCGTCACCCGCAAAGGTTCCAGCCAAGGGCCCCTTCAGTGGTGGTGAGGTCCACTTCAGGTGAACGGACTTGACACGGAGAAGATTGTCGAGGTGTTCCGTCGGGCCTTTATGGATCCGGACTACCACCGACGATTAGAGAAGGCCAACGCCCCCGGAACAGCAAAGCCCCTACGTCCAGAGCAGGTTCGAATCCTGAAGGATGTGGAGTTGTTGATGGGTGATGGAACCGGGGACACGATGACCATCCGCCTGCCTCGGCAGTACGGGAAGAACGAGATCGCGGCCGAGATCCACAAGCGGCACCTCCTTCGCAGGTGTGTCTCGGGTGGAACCATCGTGCGAGCTGCACCGACATTTCGTCCGCAGATCGTGAAC
>DATKYL010000257.1:0-3483 GCA_035528515.1 Acidobacteriota bacterium
GCCCCCTCGCCACGTACGACTTCCCGGCCCACTGAAAAAGCAGCCCCAGCAGCACACCGACCGGCAGGAGCGCAACGACGAGCGCGAGCAGCTGCAGACCGAAAGGCAGGAAAGTGCCACGGACGCCGCCGAAAAGCGGGCGCAGCAGACGAATAAAGGCAATATCAAGGGGAACGAGCACCGCCGCGAGAATGAGCATCCACCCGATGACCGACACCGACGGCACATAACCGCGACGCCCGAGCAGAGCCCCAGTCGCGGTCCACAACAGCCACAGCCCGATCGCGAGGATGTAGATGATCTCGACGCCGAAATATGCGACGCTGAGTTCGCGCAGGATGACGACCTGACCGACGATGGAGAGAAAACCGATAGTCAACAGCCAGAGTATCACGAGCGCTGCTTTCTTTGGCCGATCAGTCCTGTTCGGATTCGCCGAAGGCGACCGCCTGGAACACGTACAACTGCGCCCCCGATGCCCAGCAGCCCGCGTTCAGCCCGGCTTTGAGACAGAGTTGATCGAGGAGCGTCTCGCGGTCCCAACCCTGTTCGGTCGCCACATAAGGCAGGAAGACCGACGAACGTTCGCCTTTTCTGAGGATGACACCGTCGCGACCGACCCGGATATCGGCGGGGCCGGCGATCGGTACCGAGGGCGTGAGAACCGAGATCTCAAGATCGATGGCATCGAGTTCGGGAGACTCGACCGGCCGGAAACGGTGATCGTTGAACGCCGCCTGCAGGGCGCAGTAACCGACAACCTGGCACAGCGGCAGGTCGTCATCCATGTGACCGATGCAGCCGCGCAACCGACCCTGCTTCTTGAGCGTCACGAATGCGCCGCTGTTCTGACGGAGAACGGGATCGAATCCGCGGGCCAGCGGGACGGTCTCGGAAGCCAGAAACTGCGTGATCGTTTTGCGCGCGAATGCGAGTAGTGCCCTTCGGTCCTCCTGCGACAACTCTGAACCGCCGGGTGCCGGCGCGGTCCAGTCCGCAAACGGTGCGGGGTTGCTCTGCGGCTTTTCCTGACCGATCGCCACGGCGCCGTAGCCGACGACACGGTCGCGCTGGCCGAACGCGGTATCGCCGGAGTTCGCGTAACTGATGATCCAGGCGTCGGTGGCTCCGAGGGCACGCGCCGCCGCAATCGCCATCAGAATCGGCGCCTCACCACAGGCGCCGGTCGACAACTCGGGGATACGGCTCCTGGTATGCCCTTCAAGTGTCGTGCGGACCAGGTCGGCATCGAGTGTCGCAATCGCCGCCAGCGTCAGACTGTCGACGCGACGCGCGTTAGGGTAGTCAGGGTAATGCGAGAGATCGGAGCTGGCGACGATGAGCACCCGGCGCTCTGAGACTGCCTCTGCGAGAGCCTTGCCGAGGCGGGCGCACAAATCGGGATCGGGCGAACCCACAACCGCCGCCAGTATCTGTGCGTCCGGGAAAACCGTCTGCACGAACGGCACCTGGACTTCGATTGAGTGTTCCTCGCGATGGACCGACGCGTTGAATGTGAAATCGGGGTCTGCTGCGGTCAGGCGCTCCGCCAGATCGCGGTCGGTCTCGGCAACACCCAGGGGCGTCTGGAAACCGCCGCCGGGATAGATGGACACACCCCGGAATGGCGGCGCGGTGTGATTGGTACCGAGCAGGACGATCAGATCATAGTCATGCGCCGCCGCCTGTCTGAACGCATCGGCGGCAATCTGAGCCGAGTAGACGTACCCGGCGTGCGGCACGACGATCGCGGTCGGACGTTCCGGTGACGGCGTGACGGCATCAGCCATATACTGCGCGACCGCGTGTGCCAGCATGACCGAGTCGCCGGGATAGAACTGCCCCGCGACCGCGGGTGGACGAATCGCTGCGTCCTCGGCATGAACGGGAGTGATTGCCGCAATACCGCCAAGAAGAGCAAACGCGGCGATTGTCGCTCGACGAGTCCGGGTCATCATCATTGACCACCATTCCACACACCGGCGATCGGCTCGGCGCAGAAGCCGCAGGTACCGTTTTGCATATTCATGCCGGTGACGAAGAGCCCGTCGCGTTCGATCACCAGCTTGCCGCATTTCGGGCAGTACGTGTTGTTCCCCGGATGACCGGGCACGTTGCCAACAAACGGATACCGGATTCCCTGGGCCCGCGCGATCTGATACGCGTTCTCCAGAGTCGCGACCGGTGTCGGCGGGAGGTTGAGCATGCGATAATCGGGATGAAACCGGGTGAAATGCACCGGCACATCGGGGCCGAGTTCACCAAACACCCATTTGGCCAATTCGGTCAGCATCTTGTCGGAGTCGTTCAGCGTCGGCACAACGAGATTGACGATTTCCAGATGTACACCGCTGTTTGCGACCTGCTTGATGCTGCGCAGCACCGGCTGCAGTTCGGCGCTGCAGATGTGACGGTAGAACTCGGGACTGAATCCTTTGAGGTCGATCTTGATCGCATCGAGAACGTCGCACATTGCGGCCAGCGGACGCTCATTCATGAAACCGCAACTGATCAGAACACAGGCGATACCCTGCTTCTTGGCTGCCGTCGCGATATCGAGCATGTATTCGCTGAAAACGGTCGGCTCGTTGTAGGTAAAGGCGATCACCGGGGCATGGCGCCGGGCGGCGTCGCTGACGACTGCCTCCGGCGGCGTGTACGGGACATCGTAATCCTCCGGACGCGCCTGCGAGATTTCCCAGTTCTGACAGAACTGGCAATGCAGCGGACAGCCGGTCGTGGCGAGAGAATACGCGACGGACCCGGGACGAAAGTGGTATAACGGTTTCTTCTCAATCGGATCGATGTGGATCGCGACCGGATAACCGTAGACCAGACTGCGCAACTCACCGTCGACATTCTCACGCGCCCGGCAGGCCCCCCGTTCGCCCTCACGGATCACACACTCCTGGGCACAGAGCATGCACTTGACGATTCCCTCGGCGTGATCGAACACCGTACCGGTGACATCATCCTCGAGAGTGTGGCAGGACAAACAGGAGACGCCGTCGGCATTAGAGGAGATCCAGTAGCGCGCCGGGTGTGCGCGTCGCGTGAGCGTTGCGGCTTTGCCCGGTGGATCCGCCGCGGCCGCCAGCTCCTTCAGCCACGTGGGAGACGACAGCAGCAGACCGGCGCCGCCCGCGGCCACCGCCGACCGTGAAAGCGATCGCAAGAAGCAGCGGCGGGAAACTGCTCGCCCGCTACAGTCGATGCCTGCGATCTCTTTGCCCCTGTCCATGCCGTTCTCCCCACTCATCCTCACAGGAGAGACTCGCTTGGGACGGGGCTTTTGTCAAGGGGTGCGAGTGGAAGATGGCTCGATGCGTAGCCTGCACATCAGAAGGGGGGAGCGCCCCAACCCCAGAGCCGGTTGAATGACATCGGCTTAGGCGATTCCATCACAGCCGATGGCGGCTGTGCCACGGTGACCCCGACCTTGACGGAGCGTCCGGGCCAGGTCTGTCTGCCGTTGAAAGACGG
>DATKYL010000258.1:0-12319 GCA_035528515.1 Acidobacteriota bacterium
CAACCCGGGCCAGCAATCAGACAACGGATATGGTGAACCGTGTCGGGTTCCCGGGCTCGCTTTCAAGACGAAAATCGAAGCGATGCCGGCTGAGGATTTCCTGGACCATGGTCAGGCCGATCCCCTGACCGTGCTCCTTGGTGCTGAAAAACGGCGTGAAGAGCCGATCCTTGACCTCGGGGCTGATTCCCCGGCCGGTATCCTCGATGATGAGAACGGGTTTTCGGCCCCGCGTCATGATGCGGATGGTGATCGAACCGTCCTGTCCGATCGCCTCGACGGCGTTCTTGAGAATATTGACGAACGCCTGCTCCATCAGATTGGGATCGGCGTTGATGAACGCGGGGACGCCGTCGGTTTCCCAGAGCCAGCGAATACGCCGGCGGTCGCATTCCGTTTTCAGCAGCAGGGAGATATTCTCGAGCATGCGTCTCAGGTCGCAGCGCTGCAACCGGGGAGACGGGAGTCGGACGACGTCGGCAAAGCGGCGCATGAACTCATTGAGGTGTTCCATCCGAGTGATCGCCACCCCGAGAGCGTCCTTGAAGTCCTGCCGATCCTCGGCCCGCACCTGGCCCGTGTAGCTGAGGCAGGAATGGAGCAACGAGTTCGCCGCGCCGATCGAGTTATTGACTTCGTGCGACATGACGCGGATCAGTTTCTCGTAGGCGGCTTTCTCCGAACGGCGCAACTCTTCGGTCAGCTCCTCAATGACGACGAAACTGCGGGGAAAACCGCGATAATGAAACTCGGAGTGACTGCACTTCAGACGGCGGCGTCCCTGCCACGTGATCACCTCCGACCCTCCAACCGGAATCGCACCGAGCCCGGCGGCCAGCGGTACGGGCAATTCCCCCAAGGTCCGTCCGCTGAGTTCATCCGGCGTCGCCTGGAGCAGTTGCGCAGCGACCGGGTTGACCGAATCGATGCGGCCGTCGTAATCGAACGTGATCACCCCCGAGGGTGAGGCATCGAGGAGTCTATCCAGGAACAGGTTCTGCTCCTGGAAACGGATACGTTCCTCCCGCAGGCTGACCGCCATGCGGTTGTAGATGTCGATCAGCGCATCCAGTTCCAGTTGGCCGGTATGGCGGAACGTCGTGGTGAAGTCGCTGTCCTTGATGAGTTGGGCGCCGGCGACGAGCAGATCGAGCGGACGGAACATGTTGCGATAGAGCCGGTGCGCGCCGAAGAACGACAGGACGAGAAACGCCTCGACGGCCAGCATCCACAAGCGATGTTGACGGAGCGCGACGAGCGCAAAGACGGCGAAGACAACATGGATGGCGACGAGATAGCCGACGAACTTGCCCTTGAGTCTCACGGCTGGATTCCATATTTCTCGAAGCGACGGTAGAGCGCAGCGCGGCTGAGCCCGAGGGCCTCAGCCACCCGGCTGACGTTACCCGCATAGTGACTCATGCACTTGCGGATCATCGCCTGCTCCACCTCATCGAGGGTCATGCTGCCGGGCGGGGGGAGCGACGCCTCCGCGGCCGCGCGGCCGGGCATGGCGGCGGCCCGGTCCAGGTCGGCGGCGTCGAGGGTGTCGGAGTCGGCCAGAAGTACGGTGCGTTCGATCAACTGTTTCAACTCGCGGATATTGCCGGGCCAGGGCTGGTCCTGAAGCCAGCGCAGGCCCGCCTCGCTGACAGTCATGCCGCGGCGCCGGTATACGGACGCCGCCTGCTCGAGGAAGTGGGCGGCCAGAAGAGGAATATCGCCGGTCCGCTCCCGCAGGGGGGGCAGGTGGACGGTGATGAGATTGAGCCGATAGAGCAGGTCTTCGCGGAAATCGCCATTGTCGACCATCTCCAGCAAGTGGCGATTGGTGGCGGACACGATCCGGACATCCACCGTTCGGGGCTCACTCGAGCCGAGCACTTCGTAGGTCCGGTCCTGGACAACGCGCAACAGCTTGACCTGTGAACCGGGGTCGAGATCGCCGATCTCGTCTAAGAAGATGGTCCCGCCATCGGCAATCTGAAAGCGGCCCTCCCGATCCTTGTGGGCGTCGGTGAACGCCCCCCGCCGATGCCCGAACATCTCGCTTTCAAAGAGCGCGGCCGAAATCCCTCCCAAGTTGACTTTCACGAAGGCGCCGTCGCGGCGGGGGCTGTTCCGGTGTATCGCCTCGGCGATCAACTCTTTGCCGGTCCCGCTCTCGCCGGTGATGAGGACTGAAGCGTCGGTGCCGCTCACGCGCCCGATGACATCGAGCACATTGAGCAGCTTAGGATCCCGTCCCACGGTGCGGGAGAAATCATAACGGCGATCCAAATCCTCGCGGGTCGGTCTCACCCCGTTACGGGCGTCGAAATTCGCTTCGGCCAGGGCCAGGACGGTGCGGACGGATTGCAGGAGTTGTTCATTCGTCCAGGGCTTGGTGATGAAGTCGGCGGCACCGGCGCGGATCCCGCGCACCGCCAGTGCGATCGATCCCCAGGCGGTAATGAGGATGACCGGGATATCCGGCCAGCGCGCCTTGAGATCGTTCAGCAGCGCCATGCCCTCTTCCCCGGTCGTGCGCCGCGAGAAGTTCATGTCCTGGAGCACGAGGGTAAATGCCCCTTGTTCCAGGAGAGACAGTGCTTCGGACGGGGAGGCCGCCGACTGCGAGCGGAGATTCGCCTGCTTCAGCAGCAGGGAGAGCGAGGCCCGGACAGCGGAATCATCATCTACGATGAGGATCATGCTTCCGTCACCCCGGTATACGCGGTCTTCATGGCGCGTTTCGTGATTCCGTATGATGGTCGGCGACGGGCCCGCGACACCGTCATTGCAGTATGGATGATGGCCTTGCCTGGGGCAAGGCCATCCTTACCATCCCTGCCGCTATCCCCCCCGAGCAGGAGTCACTCGTAGTGCAGCGCGGCGGCAGGCCCGATCCGGGACGCCAGCCAACTGGGATACAGACCACAGACCGCAGTCAGAGAATAGATGATCCCCATCGACAGCAACAGCCCGATGACATAGGTCGCAACCGAGATATCCGGGTCGATCCCGAGCAGCGGAAACTGGATAACAATCAAGGTGCCGAGGGCGACGCCGATGGTCGCGACGACGAGGATCTCGGCCAGGACTTGGAGGTAGATGGAGCTCGCCTGGGCACCGAGCGCACGTCGCAACCCTATCTCCGCGGTTCGGCGGGTCACATTCTGCCAGAGGACGCCCAAGAGCCCGAAACCGACCATGAGCATGAGGAAGCCAGCGACCACTGCGAAAAGCGCCAGCGGTGTGCACGTCTCGGTGATCAGCCCCTTGCGCATCGTGCTGAGCGGCTGGATATGGAACGACCAGCCGGGCGCGGCGGCAGTGAGGCCGGCCATCAACCGCTCCTCGAAGGCGACAGTGGTTCCGGGACGCACTCTGACGAGCAGATCCGATTCTCTGAATCTGGTCGTATCGTCGAGCGGAACGCGCCCCAGGTAGAGACGGAATGGCGGTCTCAACTCGCCGTGGAGCCGGAAGTCATCGAGGACACCGACCACGCGCGCTTCCTTCCTCTTTTCGGAAGCCTCCTCCACAACCTGACCGATCGGGTCTTCATCGCCGAACAGCTCGTCACGCAGACTGGCATTGATCACGACGGGATTCCAGCTCTGACCGTCGTCGGTCCGGTCAAACCACCGTCCCTGGATGAGCTTCAGGTTCAGCACCTCGGGCAACTCGTCGGTGGCAGCTTCATACATGACCGGGATCGTCCCATCACGCAGGGCCGTCATCCACACGCCGGATCCGAAGGGAGTGACCTGAACCACGGAAACCTCAACCACCTCCGGGTAATTCCTGACAATCTCAGTCAGACGCCGGGTCGTGTTCATCACAGTGGCTCTGTCCTGCCGGGCCCACGCGATGCTGGTCGACACGTCGACGCTCCACACATCCTGATAATCGAAGCCGAGCGGCTTGATATAGTATGCCAAGTAGTTGACACTCAGAACCAGGACGGCACAGACGACCAGAAACGAGATCAGGACTTCGGCAACGATCAGGACATTGGTCCGTTTCCTGTTCCAGACAAGAGTGAACACGTGCTTAATCATAGCATCTTCCCTCGCAAGGCCTCAACCGGATGCAGGCGCGACATTTTCCAGGCCGGGTACACGCCTGAGAAAACCCCGAAGAACAGGGCGATACCCAAAGCGGCGGCAAAGATCCGCAGGTTCGGCTCGAACTCGGCGTATGGAATCAGTCCGCTGTGTGTCACCGCGATCAGGATAACGTACGACGCCGCGAGCGCGATGACGCCGCCGAACAGCGTCAGGATGACATTCTCGGTGACAAACTGGCCGACCAGCGTGAGACGGGAGGCGCCGAAAGCCTTCCGCACGCCGATCTCGGAAGCTCGCTCCAGGATGCGGCTCACGTTGATGTTGACCAGGCTGATCGTCGGCAGGAGCATGAAGAGGATCATGAGTCCGGCCACGTAGGCAAAAAGGTAGATTGTCTTCGTATCTTCAATCGACGTGTTGAGCATCTCACGGGAGGCGGCCTCAAAGTACGTCTCAGGCCGGCTGAGAAAAACGTCGACATTCTCGTAATCCAATTCAGACAGGTCGATCTGCGACAATCGTGTCTGGTATTCGGCGCGGATGTCCGCAAACGCTGCGCGCTCCTTGGCGAGGATCAACCCGGTAAATCCCGCGATATATTGGGATCGATACAGGTCGTTCTTGGCCGTAGTGGTCGGTACCCAGATGTCGGCGAACGGGTTGTTTCGGTAAATGGGAACGTCGGCGACGACACCGACCACCCGGAATCGCTGCGCGTCCGCCTCAATCGTCCTGCCGGCGGCTGAACCACCGCCGAAAAACTCCCGCCGGGTGCGATCATTGATCACCGCGACGAAATTCGCGTTACGCACGTCCTCCTCGGTATATGGGTGACCCTCGAGAAAGTGGAAATCCATAATCTCCCAGTAAGCGCCATCGGTTCGTTTGAGCTGGGACTCGATCTTCCGGCCTTCCACGTATGAGTTGACAGACGTGTGGTTGGAGAAGATCGTGACGGCCTCCGCGCCTGGAAGATTCGGGAGGCACCGTTCGAGGAGTCGGTACCCCGGCGAGGACCTCACATGGAGGTTCTCGCCGCGCGCCTCGACCCGGTAAATTCCGAGCGTACGGCCTGCCATGGTCTCCGGCGGCATCGGTGCCAGCGTGTGATCAAGGAGCGCCGCGGTGATGGTCAGTACCGTAAGGGTAAACCCGATCGCAAACAGACTGATGAAGGTAAAGAACTTCCGGCGCCGGAGAACCTTGAGTGCCATCTTGATGTAGTTTTTCAGCATGGCGTCGCCTCTCAATTGACCTGACGGCCGTCAAAGAGCCGGATGGTGCGTTCGGTCTTCTCAGCCAGACGGGAATCGTGGGTCACCATGACGATCGTGGTTGTCTCTTCTTCATTCAGTCCCGTCAGGATGCCCATGATCTCTTCGCCCATCTGACTGTCGAGGTTGCCGGTCGGTTCGTCGGCCAACAGAATGCGCGGCTGTCCGACAATGGCGCGGGCGATCGCCACCCGTTGCTGCTGTCCGCCGGATAATTGTGACGGGAAATGGCGTACACGTGAGGTCAGACCGACCCGATCGAGCGCCTTCAGCGCGAGGGTGCGGCGCTCGGTCCCCGACATACGCCGATAGAGGAGCGGAATCTCAACGTTATCCATAACGTTGAGGTCCGTGATCAGGTGGAAGGTCTGAAAGATAAACCCCACCTGCCGGTTGCGAATGCGGGCCTGCTCCCGTTCCGACAGCGACTCGATCGGCTGCCCATTGAGCTGGATCGTCCCCTGCGAGGGCTCGTCGAGCAGGCCGATGACATTGAGCAGCGTGCTCTTACCCGAGCCTGACGGACCCATGACCGACACAAACTCGCCTTCGCGAATGTCCAGGTTGATCCCGGACAGGGCCAGCGTCTCGATCTCCGCCGTGCGGTAGACTTTTTCTACATCTTTAAGGCCGATCATCGGTCCTCCCATGACGTTCCGGTCCGGCATCGGAATCATGCTCCGCCTACCGGACTTTGATCTCGCTACGGTGTAGGTGTGCGCGCATGTCGGAGATGATGACTTCATCGCCGACGACCAGTCCGTCGCTGACCTCGACGAACTCAAATCCCGATATTCCCATCCGTACCGGCGTCCGAACCGCAACCCCGTCGCGGATGACAAAGACGTCGCCGGAATTCCTGCCTGTTGCGAAGGGGCCGCGCTTGACGCGCAGGGTTCGGTCGTTGGCTGCAGTGACGATGTACACATCCACGCGCTGATTCGAATGCAGGAGCGAACTGGCGTTGTCCCGCAGGCCGATGCCGACGGTGATAATGCCGTTCTCGATCGTCGGGCGGACGGCGGTGATTGCGCCGGGCAGGATGGAATCCGCGATCTTTACCCGGGCGGGCATCCCAACCGCGAGGATGTTGGCGTGTACGTCCGAGACGGTGGCATCGACCCGGAAAGTACTCAGGTCGGCAATACGGGCAATCACGTCGCCGGTGCGCACCGCGGTCCCTTCCTGCTGAATCACCCAGGTGAGGACTCCGGCCTGGTCGGCGCGGGCGGCCGCCCGTTCCAACTGGCGCTGCAGTTCGGCTTGTTCTTTCTGCAGAAGCCGGTGTTCGGTGGCCACGCCTTCGAGCTGAGCTTCGAGTTCCTTGCGCTTGTTCTTGACGCTGCGTTGGGTTTGGGTGAGTTCAACAGCGGCGATCTGCGTCTCGAGTTCGACCTGCTGAACCTGCTCGGCGGAGCTGCCGCCGATCTCAAACAGACGACGCAGTTGTTCGGTTTTGGCCCGTAGAAACTGGAGCTTCAGGCTATCGACTTCATATTGGGTCCTCAGATCGCCCAGCTGGTTTTCAAGCTGCAGTTCAAGCTGGGTCTTCTTGTTGGCATTAAGCAGGATTCTATCGTCGAGCTTCTCGCGTGCGAGAAGCGCAGCGCCCACATCCAGTTCGACAATCGGGTCACCGGCAGCCAGCGTGTCCCCCGGACGGTGAAGGATGCGCACGACACGCGAATCGATCGGGCTGGCGACCACCTGTTCCGATTCCGGCACAACCGTTCCGGACGCGGTAATCGTAGCCTCGACCGGGCCGACCTCGACCGTCGCGGTGCGGATCTCATCGCGATTGATGCTCGGCGACAGCCAGCCGGGGACGGTAGCAAAGAGCAGGATGGCTGCCCCCACGCCGGCCGACGCCTGGATGCCGAGTCTGAGTCTCTTCTTCCGGCGGACTGACTGGTCGAGTGGCCGATCCATAGAACTCCCCGCCGACGGCGTAGCAGAGAACGTGCCAAGAAGATAATGCGCTTATTTACAAGAACTTGCGCTGTCGAGGGGGCGACTCGGCTGTCTGGTACCGGACAAAGAGTGTTCGACTCCGAACAGTATTTGATGCAGCGTCGGCGCCTCGCTACCTTGAAGCGGAGCGGCTGACACAAACGGAAGTTGACAAAGCCGGGAGGAATCCGATGGCAACCTTTTTGTTGATGACGAAGCTCTCACCCGACGTGTCGGCCAAGATGAGGGATCGGGCCGCGGTCGGGAGAGCGTGGTTGGACCAGGTCAACGAGAAGTGTCCTGGGGTGAAGTTCATCGCCCACTACGCTCTTCTCGGGCCGTTCGATTTCATGGACATTTACGAGGCGCCGGATGAGGAGATGGCGGCGAAGGTCTCGATGATCAGCCTGGCCAACGGCGCCCTGCAGGCCGAAAGCTGGGTCGCCATTCCCTACAAGAAGTTCCTGGACTTGGCGCACGATCTGACGTCGTAGCTTGCCTGCGACGGGACGGCGGATTACCATCAGCCCCGGTCATGCACGCGTTTACGCCATCCGATTTCGAAATCATCAAGGTCAGAGCGTGGGAGATCGATATTCCCCTGCGCGATGAATTCGTGATCTCGCGAGGTTCGGTCACAACGGCCCAGAGCGTTTTCGTGCGGGTGGAACTCCGGGGCGGCGCGGTCGGGTTTGGCGAGTGCGCGCCGTTCGGAGCCGTCACCGGGGAGGATCGCGCGACCTCTCTGCGGACGCTCAACGACCTTCGGGACATCGTTATCGGGCAGACGGCTTTTCGCCTCCGGCCGATCTCGAGGCAGTTGGGCGAGGCGGCACCCGATCATCCCGCCGCCCGTTGCGGGTTGGAGACGGCTATCCTCGATGCGCTGTGCCGGGCGGCGGGGATTCCGACGTGGGAGTACTTCGGTAACGTCACGCGACAAGACTACGAGACCGATATCACGCTTCCGATCCTTGGGGTGGACCGTTGTCTGGCGCGTGCGCGCGAGTGGTACCGGCAGGGTTTTCGGACGCTCAAGGTGAAGGTCGGGATCGACCTCGACGCGGACTTGGCCACCATCGAACGGATTGCCGCCGAACTCGCGGATATTTCATTCGTCATTGACGCCAATCAGGGCTTTAGTGAGTCGGATGCGCTCTCGCTGATTCGATCTCTCGAAAGAGCGAAGATTGACGTCCGGCTCCTGGAGCAGCCGTTGCACAAAGATGATCTCGAGGGCATGGCCCGTCTGCGACGCGAGGCGTCGTTTGATCTGTGCGCCGATGAATCGGTCGACTCGGTTCGGGACGTGGCGCTGATCGCGCGGACCGGCGCCGCGGACGTCGTCAACATCAAGATCATGAAGAGCGGCGTCTACGAAGCGTTCGAAATGGCGGTGACCGCTCTGGCGTCGGGCTTGGGAATCATGTTCGGCGGTATGATCGAAACACGCCTTGCGATGGGTTGTTCGCTGGCAATGGCAGCCGGTCTCGGCGGCGCGCACACGCTGGATCTGGACACACCTCTCCTGATGGCCACCGATCCCCTGGATGGCGGTTATCGATATGAGGGACCCCGGATGCACCTGTGGACGGCACCGGGGTTGGGGACTATCCCCCGGAACGTGAGCGAATCGCAATGAAACGTCTCGGAATCCTGGGCGGCATGGGACCTCATGCGACGCAGCATTTCATGCAGGTCCTGCTCGACACAATCGCGAGACGGCGCCGGCCCACGCACGATCAGGACTATCCCGACATGACGGTGTTCTACGAGAATAGCACGCCCGACCGGACACTGGCGATCAAATCTGACGCGACGGAGGCTGCCGCCCGCATCAACCAACACCTCGCCCACCTCCTGTCTCTCGGTTGCCACCCCGTCGCTGTTGCCTGCATCACGGCACACTCACTGATCGAACCGGAGATGTTCGCGCGCGGGGTTCTCGATTTTCGGGACTGCCTGATCCGGCTGTATACGGAACTCCGTGACACGGCGATCGCAGTCCTGGCGACCGATGGGTCTCTGGCAACCGGTGTCTTCGTACCCCTTGAGAAGCACTTTAAGCTGCTGTACCCGAACGACACCCCGCAGCGATCGATCATGGAGGCGATCTACGGACCCAAAGGCCTGAAGGCCGATCCGGCAGGAAGCACCGTCTGCCGGCAGGCGCTCGACCGGGCAATCGCCGCCTTCGAGGCCCAAGGGGCCGGGGCATTCCTGACGGGCTGTACCGAGTTGGAGATGTTCATGGCTCGTGAATACGCGCATCTGAGATTGTTGCTCCCGATGGTGTCCCTGTGCGAACACATGTGCGATCTTCTCGCGGAGGACAATTGACCGTGGTCCGAGGCGTCCGTCGTCCTGCAACCGTTAAGCGCCGGGAGGTTCGGTGACGCATTTCGATATTAACCTGATGGCGTGTGTCCTATTGATCCCGCTTCTGTTCTGCGCGTCGTCCGCATTTGCCGACGACACGCCGAAGCGGGCGCGGGCGCGCGACCTCGGCATCGTCGTGGGCACGATGGACCCCGGCGCGCGGAACGCGATCACCGATGTCCCGGGCGTCGCGGTCGGGCACCAGACGATTATCCGCGGCGCAAACGTGCGCACCGGGGTGACGGCGATCCTGCCGCACAAAGACAATCTGTATCAGGACAAGGTCCCCGCCGCGATATTCGTGGGCAACGGTTTCGGGAAGCTCGCCGGCTACACCCAGGTCGCGGAACTCGGCAATATCGAAACACCGATCGTGCTCACCAACACGCTGAGTGTCGCCACGGCCCTGACGGCGGTGGTTGAATACACGCTGGCGCAACCGGGAAACGAGGACGCACAGAGCGTCAACGCGGTGGTCGGCGAGACCAACGATTCCTATCTCAACGACATCCGCGGTTTGCACGTGTCGCCCGCCGACGTGCGGGCGGCCATTGCCGCCGCGGCGTCCGGTGCCGTCGCGGAGGGATGCGTCGGGGCGGGAACCGGCACACGCGCCTTCGGCTTCAAAGGCGGGATCGGCACCGCTTCGCGGCTGGTGCGACTTGGCGACGACACGACCTATGTGCTGGGCGTGCTCGTTCAGACCAACTACGGTGGGATTCTCGAGATCAACGGCGCCCCGGTGGGACGGGAACTCGCCCGCCGCCGCGAATCCGCCGACAGCGCCGGCGCGGAAGGCGGGTCGTGCATGGTCGTGGTCGCCACCGATGCGCCACTGTCGGACCGCAACCTCGAGCGTGTCGCGGCGCGCACGATGCACGGACTGGCACGAACGGGTTCGTATATGAGCAATGGTTCAGGGGATTACGCGATCGCATTCTCTACCGCGTATCGTATATCGCACGGGAGCCGTGAACTCGTGCCAGTCCCGCCCCTGATCCCGAACAACGCCATGACACCGTTCTTCCGGGCGGCGATCGAAGCCACCCAGGAGGCGGTGTACAATTCGCTGCTGACGGCCACGACAACAACCGGACGCGAGGGACGGGTTGTGGAGGCAGTTCCTGTTGACGCAGTTGTGCGGATTTGTGAGAAGCACGGCGTTCTGAACTCCGACTGAGCCGCTCTTGCCGGCAGGAGGCGTGATGGACTATACGATTCACACCAACCTGAAGTACGGTCCCCTTGAACTGGTGGAAGCGGGGCATCTGGCCGACACATGCACCGAGCAGTGGTGGAATCAGTCGCTCTGCCGCCTGAACGATTCGGTGATCCGACTCGGCGTGTTCAAAGGGGAATTCCACTGGCACCAGCATGACCGTGAGGACGAGTTCTTCTTTGTCCTGGAGGGGAAACTCCTGGTGGACTTGGAGGGGCGGACCGTCGAACTTGAGCCGCGACAGGGACTGGTCGTCCCCCGCACGGTTGTCCATCGGACGCGCGCCCCGGAACGCACGGTCGCACTCATGATCGCGGCCGCGACCGTCGTACCGACCGGAGACTGACACGAACGAAACCGATGACGCAACGTCAAATCACGAGGCACACACTATGAAGAATCTTCGGATCGTCCCCCTCGTCATGGCCGGCGTGCTCCTGAGCTGCAGCGCGGCGGAACACGGCGAGCTGTCTTTGCACCAGAGCGCTCTGGTCGCCGATATGCACAGCGACACGGCCCTGCGCATGCTGCGCGGCTTTGACTTCTCCCAGCGTGACAGCACCGGGCATATGGATATCCCCCGTCTCCGCGAGGGCGGAATCGACCTGCAGGCTTTTGCCTGCTGGGTTTCGACGGACATGCCGCCGGATGAATGCCTGCCCCGGATCGAGTTGATGATCGACTCGCTGGACAGCCAGATCGCCCGCAATCCGGACAAGATCGGGCTGTGCCGGACGGCGTCGGAGGCTCTGGACCTCATCGACGCGGGCAAGATTGCCGCCCTGCTGGCGATTGAGAACGGAGTGGCGATTGCCGGCGACCTGGACAACCTGCAGCACTTCTACGACCGCGGCGTGCGCATCCTTACTCTGACGCATACGGCATCGAGCGATTGGTGCATCTCATCGGCCGACACCATGCCGGCCTTCCCGGGCTTGACCGATTTCGGACGGAGCGTGGTGCAGAAGATGAACGCGCTGGGAATGATCGTTGATGTCTCCCATGCCTCGCCGGAGGCCGTGGCGGAGGTGCTCCGGATCACTTCCGATCCGATCATCGCCTCGCACTCGTGCGTCCGCGCCCTCTGTGATCACGATCGCAACCTCACCGACGACCAGATCCGGACGATCGCGGCCAACGGCGGTGTGATCGGGATCAATTTCTACAATGGGTACCTGGCGGACGAGTGGAACGAGAGAACGGATGCGGCATATGACGCCCGGCGGGCCGAAATCGACTCGCTGAGCGAACTCTACAAGGATGATGATACCAAGCGCCGCGAGGCGATGTGGGAGATTCGCAGAGCCGTCCGTGCCGAGTTGGCCAATGTCCGTGTCGACGTCGGTACCGTGGTCGACCATATCGACTACATCGTGAGAGTCGTTGGGCCCGATTATGTCGGTCTCGGGTCGGACTTTGACGGCGTCGGCAGTCTTCCTGAC
>DATKYL010000259.1:0-8493 GCA_035528515.1 Acidobacteriota bacterium
TGGGCAGACAGGAATGTCTGCCCCATCATCCTCGTCACGATCCGTTGTTTGTTCACCGCCCCCATTGCGAAAACGGTCGGACTGCGCTATGTTGAGCATGTCGCCGATGGGTTTCGGCGGTATAAAGGACCGGCGGGAACGATCATGTCGATGACCAGACGTAAGCGGCTGCAGCATGCGGAGAAGTATTTCGCGATGGCGCTGGACTTCATGGAACTCGACTACTACGAGGACGCCGCGTACTACTTCCGCAAGTCGATCAAGATGTACCCGACCGCCGAGGCGTACACCTATCTCGGTTGGGCGCATTCACTCATCGGCGAGTACGACCAGGCGATTGATTACTGCAAGGTCGCGATCTCGCTGGATCCCGACTACGGCAACCCCTACAACGACATCGGTTCGTACCTGATGGATCAGGGGCAGATCGACGAGGCGATTCCGTACCTGCGTCGCGCGACACGGTCGCGTCGCTACGACCCCAAGTACTACGCGCACTTCAACCTGGGACGGGCCTGGGAACGCAAGCACGACTTCGAACGGGCGGTTTCCGAGTACAAGCGCGCCCTCGACCTCAATCCCGACTACCAGCCGGCCAAAGACGCGTATTACAAACTGCTGCGTATGATGAATTAGTCCCGATTCGAGCGGGTTTCTTGGGCTGGGCCGATGGACGGCTCGGCCCTTTTGCTTGTTCGGGAGGCGTTCCTAATGGGCGCAGGGGTTGCACAGGCGATTGTCGTTGCGGAAGGCCGCGGCGACCTCCAGGACGACGTCGAGGACATTGATCATCCCGTCGCAGTTGACATCCCCGCGGTTGACGTGCGGGCAGAGTGCGTCGGCCGGCGGGTCCGGCAGGCCGCGGAAGGCGGCGTTGACGATGCCAATGACGTCGAAGATGTCCAGATCACCGTCGGCATCGACGTCGCCGTGGAAGCGGCAATCACAGGCGCCGCCGCTCCAGAAGCCGATTTCCAGTTGCCGGTTGGATGCCTGCCCTCGTCCGGCCGCCCACTGGCCGAGCGTCCCCGAGATCTTATGGGTAGGTGATTCCGCCGATGTACCCGCGCCACCCGCGACCGTTCCCCAGACTCCGGTGCTGTCGGCCTGGGACTGGTCCGCCACCCCCAGTACACCGCATAGCACGATCAGCGACAGGGCGGCTCCAGTCGGGAGGCGACCGGCGCGCAACAGTCTCTGTATCCCCTTATTCCTCATGGCGATTGCGGGACAGGCTCTGGGATTGTTATCGGCAGGCGGCCATCCGTCCGGAAGTAATCGCAATACCTAAGGTACGCAATTGCCACCGGGATGCAACCGGCACGGCGGGACACGGTGTAAATGCCTTTGGCTGCGGCCTTGGCAGGCACTAAGATGGTACACATGGCTGGAGCACGCACAACGAAACAGAAGGGCCGGGATGCCCCCTATGATCTCGTCGCGTTTGGTGCGCATCCCGATGACGTCGAGGTCGGCAGCGGCGGAGTGCTCTGCAAACTGAGCGAACGCGGCTATCGGTGTGGGATCATCTACTTGACCGAGGGCGAGATGGGAACCGGCGGCAGCCGGGCTATCCGTCGCCGCGAGGCCGACGCAGCCGCCCACATCATGGGGGCGGACATCATCAAACGGTTCGACTGGGGTGACACGAAACTTGTCGACACGTACGAACGCCGGGTCGCGATCGCGCGTCTGGTCCGTAAACACAGGCCCCGTATCATCCTGGCGCCGCATTGGGACGGGTTCACCGGTCGGCGCCAGTCACATCCTGACCATCTGGCCACCGGGCGTGTCGTTATGAACGGGGCCAACCTGGCGTCACTGGCGAAGCTCGCGGGGCCGCATGAGGTCCATCGGGTTCCCGCCATCTATCACTTCTTCATGCCCTCGGGCGTCTGTCCATCGTTTGTGGTCGACATCACCGATCAGTTCGACCGCTGGATGGCGGCGCTGTCGGCTCACAAATCGCAGTTTCTCAATCCGCAGAAGTCGCGCGATTACCTTTGGTCGCTCGAGACGATGGCCCGGACCTTTGGTGCCCGCGTCGGCGTTAAGTACGGCCAAGGGTTCGTCTCCGCAGACCCGTTAGGTGTCGATGATCCGTTCACACTCGTCGGGGATCGCCGGGTTCCCTGAACGATTCCCTGGGATTGTTCGTTGGAATCTCGGCCGGAGGCCACCGCGCCGTGGTATATTCCTCCTCCCGAGGTGGCGGGGACAGTGTTGAACCGATCGGTTCAACCCGGCACGATTCCGATGCGGGGAGCGCGAGGCAGTGGGCGATGTCCAACTTTGCATCGTACAACAGATTCGGGGCTTGCGAGCGCATGCGATGGGCAGGGCGAGCGATTGGCAGGTCTGTTGCTCCACTCTGGTACGCCGGGGCGCCGGCTACGAGTGTAGCCGGTCAGGCATTCTACTCTTTCAACAGGCTGGTCTGAGATGAAAAAGGGAATTTGGTGGCTGATTATCGTGGTCGCGGCTGCGGCAGGTGGCTGGTGGTGGTACTCGTCAGGGCAGTCAGAGGCCGTCGACGAGGGGATGCTGGCCCGCAAGGCTGTGGCGCGGCGGGGCGATCTGCTCGTTTCCATCACAGCGACCGGGCGCGTCGATCCGATTGAGAGTGTCGAGGTCAAGTCGAAGGCGTCCGGCGAGATCATTACGCTCCCGATTGAAGAGGGCGACTTTGTCAAGAGAGGCGACTTGATCGCCCGACTCGACCGGACGACCGCGCAGAACGATTTCGATCAGGCCGATGCTGATTTGGCGGTGGCCGAGGCAACGGTCCAGCAGCGTGAGCGCGAAAAGCGGCGGGTCGAGGCTCTGGTCAATCAAAATCTGTCCCCGGCCGATGATCTCGACCAGGCGCTTTTGGCCTATGAGCAGGCCAACGCGCAGCTCGTCCGCGCGCGCTCAACGCTTTCCACGGCCCGTGAGCGATTGGATGATACCGAGATCCGGGCGCCGATCGACGGCGTGGTTCTCTCCCGACCGGTCGAGATCGGGCAGGTGATTTCTTCGGGTATGACAACGGTCACCGGCGGGACGCTCCTCTGCACCGTGGCGAACCTGAGCAAGGTGTATGTGGTCGCCAGCGTCGACGAGACCGACATCGGCAAGGTCGCAGATGATCTCACGGCTGCGATCGTGCCTGACGCTTACCCTGACCTTCGTCTCGAGGGAACAGTCCTGCGGATCGCGCCGCTGGCCAAAGTCGAGCAGAACGTCACGGTCTTCGAAGTGACCGTCTTAGTCGAGAATTCGGATTACCTGCTCAAGGCGGGCATGAATGCCACGGTCGAGGTAGTGATCTCGAAGGCGGAGAATGCGATTTTGATCCCGGCGCGGGCGGTGCAGATGCATGAGGTGGAGCCGAGGTCGCGAGTGGGCGCCCCGGATTCGACCGGATTACCGCCGGCCATGGCACAGAGAAACTCGGAATCGGAGGGCGGTCCGGGGGAGGCCATGGCCGCGAACCGTGAGCATGGCGGGCCTGGCGGCGAGGGCGATCAACCACGGATGCGTCCGGCGGTGCAGGTCATACGCGACGGCGCCACCGAATGGCAGCCGATTCGGGTGGGGCTGTCGAACTTCGATGATGTTGAAGTCATCCGGGGTTTGGCCGAAGGCGACACAGTGGTTTACAATCTCACCTCCGGGGCGATGCAAGCACGCGCCGATTTCCGCGAGCGCATGCGCGAGCGATCGAGTGTACCGGGCATGCGGACGTCGCGGTAGGGGACTGGGCGAATGGATAAGCGCAGCAGCATATCACTTCCCGAGGGAATCGGGGTCGCGTTCACCGCACTGAACGCGAACAAGATGCGTTCGGCCCTGACCATGCTTGGAATCATTATCGGTGTGGCGGCGATGATCACGATGGTGGCGCTCGGCACCGGTGCCAAGCGGGCGGTCACCAGCCGGATTGAGTCTCTGGGCGCGAATCTGCTGTTCTTGCGGGCGGGTGCCGCCCGGAGCGGGCATGTGCATATGGCAGCCGGATCGGTTGAGAATCTCACCGACAAGGATGCTGCCGCTATCGCCGCTGAGTGCCCCACGGTCGTCGCCGTGGTTCCCGAGGCGACCGGCTCCGCTCAGGTCAAATACGAGAACAAGAACTGGAATACGCGTATCATCGGGACGACCGCCGATTACGAGTGGGTTCGGAACATGTCCGTCGTCAACGGCTCGTTCTTCACCGCCACCGATGATGCCCGCCGCCAGCGGGTCTGCGTGATCGGGCAAACACTGGTAGAGAACCTCTTCGAGGACACCGACCCGATCGGCCATACGATCAAGATCCGCGGCATCAATTTCCAGGTGACGGGTGTCCTGGCGGAAAAAGGGGCCCAGGGATGGCGGAATGAGGACGACCAGATTCTCATTCCCCTCGAGACCGCGATGTACCGCGTCATGGGCCGCGATAACTACAGCTCGATCACGTTGCGGGTGGCGGGCGATGAGTTCATGGACCAGGCGACGCTGGAAATCGAATCGGTCATGCGCCGCCGTCACAAGCTGGGACCCGGCCAGGAAAACGACTTCAGCGTGCAATCGATGTCCGACGTGGCCTCGACACTCGGGGAGACCGCTCAGACCTTTACCGCGCTTTTGGCCTCGGTGGCGTTGGTGTCTCTCATTGTCGGCGGGATCGGCATCATGAACATCATGCTGGTTTCGGTGACCGAACGGACGCGCGAAATCGGCGTACGCAAGGCGATGGGCGCGCGGCGTCGCGACATTCAGGCGCAGTTTCTGGTTGAATCGATTGCGCTGGCGGTCGCGGGCGGACTCGCGGGCGTCGCCCTGGGCGCCGGTGCGGCGATCGGGCTGGCGTACTTCTACGGCTGGAACACGCAAGTCTCCATTGAAGCGGTTCTTATATCCTTCGGTTTTGCCGCGATGGTCGGCATCTTTTTCGGGTTCTATCCCGCCCGTCGTGCGGCGCGTCTCAACCCGATCGACGCGTTGCGATACGAGTAGCCCGTCGTCACCCGTCATAATCGGCTTGCACGCCGGTGCTCCGGGTCGGTATGATCGGTCAGGAGGATCGGTCTCGTGCGTGTGACTCATTCAGCTTCATGGCGTCCGTTGCGCGGCAAACGCATCGCCGTGCTCGGTTACGGTTCCCAGGGACGGGCGCAGGCGCTCAATATGCGCGACGCCGGCTTCGCCGCGACGGTCGGTTTGCCGGGTCGGAGCGCCGCGCGCCGCGCCGCGCGGGGTGATGGATTGACGGTGACGGTCCCCCGTCGCGCGGTGGCCGATGCCGACGTCATCTTCGTTCTCGCGCCCGATCACCTGCACGGAACCCTGTACGCCGACGATATCGGTCCGCACGTGCGCCCGGGGCAAATGCTCGTGTTCGCCCATGCCTCATCGATACACTTCGGTTTGATCAAGCCCCCTCCGTTCGTCGATATTGTTCTGATCGCCCCGCTGGGACCGGGCAAACGGTTGCGCGAGTTACGTGGATTGAAAGACGGCGTCGCCTGCTTTTTCGCCGTGCATCAGGATGCGTCGCGTCGCGCGCGGCCGGTCGGTCTTGCGCTGGCGCGCGCGATCGGGTGTTTGCCGGCCGGCGCGATCGAGACGACCTTTGCCGCCGAGGCGGTCGGTGATCTGTTCGGCGAGCAGGCGGTTCTCTGTGGCGGTCTCGGCGAACTTCTCACCGCAGGTGTGGAAACCCTGATTCGTCACGGCCATACGCCCCACACCGCCTACCTGGAATGTGTTTACCAAATCGATCTGATTGTCGATCTGATCAAGAGTGAAGGGCTCGACGGAATGTACCGCCGGATCTCGCCGACCGCCGCGTATGGTGCGGCCGTTGCCGGGCCGAAGATTATCACACCGGCGGTGTGCCGCGCGATGGATCGGATGTATCGACAGATTGAGTCAGGACGGTTCTTCCGCGAATGGGTGAAGACGGCTGCGCGGCAAACAGGTCCTCAGCCGCATCCGAAAGTGCCGTCGGGGTATCGACGCGGCGAGCGAGAGGTTCTGCGGGAACTGGGCGGGGAAGAGAAACCGTGAGCCGACGCGACATCCTGTTCACCGTCTTTGCGGCCGTTGTCCTTCTGCCGGGCGCTGGGTCGGCCGCCGACTATATCTCATTTCGGGAGGATGAGTCTCTTCAGCGGCGCTGCCTGGCCGGGATTCACGCGACGCTCAACGACCGTTTTGCGGAAGCCGAATCGCTCTTCACGGCGTTGACCGAGGAGTACCCGACGTCACCGCTGGGTCCTCTCTTCGTTGCCGGGGCGATCCATGCCCACATGATCGATTGCGAATCACCGGCGCGATACGATGAATATGTGGATTGGCTGAGACAGGCCGAAGATCGAGGTGATGCCCTGTCCCGGTCGGGCGACGCGCCGGCGGAAGCGGCCTTCGCTCTTGGAGTGGCCTCCGGATACGAGGCGGTGTACGAATCGCGCTGGGGCGGGTGGTTCGCGGCCCTTAAGAAGGGCCTCAAGGCCAAGAACCGTTTCAGCGATGCGCTGAAGCATGACTCCACGCTGGTGGATGCGCTGGTCGGCATCGGCAACTACAACTTCTGGAAGGCCGCGCACACCGATTTCATCAACTGGCTCCCCCTGGTGCCGGATCGTCGGGCCGAAGGCATCGCCCAACTCGAGCGTGTCATCGCCGAAGGCGTGCTGGCCGGCGAGGCGGCGCGCTCATCGCTGGTCTGGGCGCTGATTCAAGACGAACGGTACGAGGAGGCGCTGGCGCACGCCGACACGCTGGCTGGTTCCTTTCCCGAAAGCAAGGTGCCGCTCTGGATGACGGCATGCGCGAGTTTCAAACTCTACCGCTGGGACGATGCGCACGACCTCTACGATGAAATCGAACGGCGCATCACGATCAACGGTCCCGGCAACTACTACAACCTGGTCGAGTGCGCCTACTACCGCGCCCAATGCGATTATGAGGCGGGACGGTGGCGGGATGCGGCTGCCGAATGCCACCAGGTTTCGGGATACCCCCTTCCCGATGAGACGAGAGAACGGCAGAAGAAGAAGCTGGCGGATTTGCGGCGATTGAGGCGTGAACTCGCCGAGATGCTGGTCGAAGCGCCCGAAGCGGAGGGTGGGTCGTAGCTCGCCTTCACGTTTCCTGACACCATCGCCGGATCTGCGCCCCTCTACTCCGGTACATCACCCGGCAATTTCTCCAACAGCTCGTACAGCGCCCCAAGCTCGTCGTAAAGCCGGGTGCGCTCTTCGGTGAGGCCGGCGAGGCGTTTCCAGTCGTGGGCGGCGGCCTCGTCGGCGAGTTCGGTTTCGGTCTGCTGCAGTCGTCGCTCGTGCTCGGCGACGGCGGTTTCGAGTTCCTGACGGCGGCGGGCGATCCGGCGCGCCTCGGCCTTGACGCGTTTCTGCTCCTGCCACTCGCGGGCGGCGTCGGAAACGTCGTGCGGCTGTTTCTCCTCGATCGTTTCGACCGCGGCGCGGCGCGCAATCCAGTTGGAGTAGTTGCCCAGCGACAACGTCACGGTGCCGTCGGCGACATACAGAATCTTCGTGGCGATGCGATCCAGAAAACGACGATCGTGGCTGACGACCAGCGCGGTGCCCTCAAACTCGGCCAGCGCTTCTTCGAGAACCTCGCGGGCGGCGATGTCGAGGTGATTGGTCGGCTCGTCCAAGACGAGGAAGTTGGCCTTCGTGAGCATGAGACGGGCGAGGGCGAGACGGTTCTTCTCGCCGCCCGACAGATCGGCGACGTTCTTGAAGACATCCTCACCGGTGAACAGGAATCGCGCCAGATACGAGCGCAGCGGTCCCGCGTCGAAGTAGGGATGCGCCTCCCAGATTTCGTCGATCACGCGTCCGGTGCCGGAGAGGGTGTCGAGATGCTGATCGAAGTAGGCCACCTCCACCCGATCGCCGATGCGAATGCGGCCGGAGTAGTCGTCGTCCTCCCCGACCAGGGCGCGCAGCATGGTCGACTTCCCGGTGCCGTTGGGTCCCATGACGCCGACTTTGTCGCCGCGTTCACAGGAAAACGTCACGCCGGACAGGAGCATGCGGCCGCCGATCTCTTTGGTATAGTTGTGCACAGACAGCACATCACGGAAGGAGCGGCGCTCGGCCTCGAATCCCAGCGTCATCGCAGGGCCGTCCCCGGCGGGCTTCTCCAGTCGTTCGACTTTGGCGAGCGACCGGCGACGCGACTGCGCCTGCTTGGTCTTCTGGCCGGCGATGTTGCGCACGATGAAATCCTCGATGCGTGCGATCTCGGCGCTCTGCAGTTCCCAGGCCTTGCGGCGGCGCTCGCGACGTTTCGGCTGCTCGGTCCGGTAGTAGCTGTAGTTGCCGTCGTAGGTCTCGAGGTTGCCGTCAACCATATCGACCACGCGCCCCCCAAACCGTTCCAGGAAAACACGATCGTGCGAGACCAGTATGACGGCGCACGATGCCTCGGCCAGAAACTGCTCGAGCCATTCGACCGCGGGGATATCGAGATGGTTGGTCGGCTCGTCGA
>DATKYL010000260.1:0-6830 GCA_035528515.1 Acidobacteriota bacterium
GGTGGCGGCGGCACGCCGACCGGTGATCTGGCCGCCGCGATCAACAGCACCTTCGGCAGCTTCGACAACTTCAAGGAGAAGTTCTCCAATGCGGCGGCGACCCGGTTCGGTTCCGGCTGGGCCTGGCTGATCGCCGGCGCAGGCGGCAAGCTCGATGTGATCTCGACGGCGAATCAGGACAGCCCGCTGATGAAGGGTGTCGTCGATGTCACCGGTACGCCGCTGATGACGCTCGACGTCTGGGAGCACGCCTACTACCTGAACTACCAGAACCGCCGGCCCGATTACATCGCCGCCTGGTGGAACGTAGTCAACTGGAAGGTCGTCTCGGATCGTTTCCTGAAGGCGATGAAAGGCGCGGGCGTGGCGGCGTAAAGTCGTATCCTGTTGCCTGAACATGACGGGGAGGCGGGCTCAGCTCGCCTCCCCTTTTGCTTGAGATCAGGTGCCACGGCCCTTCAGGGCCGTGGTTCCCCGACGTCGATCCTGCAACGATTCCCACTATCCCATTCGGATATAGCGCGTGGTCTGACCACGCCCGCACCGGCCGCACGGCGGCAGACGATCACTGTCATCGTCGAGTGTGACGGTCCAATCACAATTGAGACATGAATACGTACCTTTTCCCGGTTTCTCGCCGATCTTGTAGGTCACGGCAATTCCTCCTCTGAAGGTTTTATCTGGGGGGAAGATGGAGCTGCGATCTTCGGACGCGTATCACTTCGTGAGAACGAACGATCCCAAAGACGGATTAGCGGTATCGATTATGGCCCTACACTCCGGTGCGGCCCTGTAAGCAACTCACGATCAACGCATTAGAATTTTTGCTGCGCGCGCGTCGAATTTCTTGCAATAATACTTTACTCTTTCGTATACTATAGAACGCCCGAACTGGGCGGGATGAGCCAAGACGATGAAAATCAGTGCCTTAGAAGAATACGGATTGCGCTGCCTGCTGCGCCTGGGGCAGACTAATAACAGTAACTCATTGACAATCAATGAGATTGCCGTCAAAGAACGGCTTTCGGTCGCCAATGTGCGCAAGCTGATGATGATTCTGCGCGAACTCGATTTAGTCGAGAGCGTACGTGGACGTTCCGGCGGGTATGCGCTGAAGAGTGATCCGAAGGAGATCAGTGTCGGACAGGTGCTCGAGCAGCTCGGCGGCCGGATGTATGATAAGGAGTTTTGCGGCCGTCACAGTGGTCAGTTGATCGACTGCACGCACACGAATGCGTGTTCGGTGCGTTCGCTGTGGGCAGTGCTCGACGGGCTGGTCGGCGGCGTACTGGGTCGCATCAGCCTGGCTGATCTCATCGGCGACGAACGCAAAGCGACATTGTCGTTACGTGGGCATCTAAGAGCGACGATTGTGGAGATGCTCGGTCAGCCGGTGCCGGGTGAGGCTGCCCGGGACGGGTCAGGTTTTTCCGCGCGGGGGGGGAAAGCAGATCCCTCGCTTCGCTCGGGATGACTCTGAGTGTCTTGGTTCTGCTCGTCGCGCGTGGCAAGTCAGGACATGGGTTGCAGGTTGAATAGGAGAAGAATACAACGATGACACAGAATACAGAAGCCTTCCGTTGCGAGGACATTCACGTTGCGATTGAAGGGAAGGACGTGGTCAAGGGTGTCTCGCTATCGATCAAGTCGGGGGAGATTCATGCCCTCATGGGCCCCAATGGTTCGGGCAAGAGCACCCTCGCCAATGCGCTGATGGGGCATCCGTCGTACGAACTCACCGCGGGGCGCATCTTCGTCGCCGGTGAGGACGTTACCGACATGGAACCGCACGAGCGGTCGCGTCGCGGGATGTTCTTGGCGTTTCAGTATCCGGTGGCGGTGCCCGGGGTCACGGTGGCCAACTTCCTGCGTTCGGCGCTCAAGGCGCGGGCCAGCGACGAGGCCGAGATGCGCGGTTTTCGCAAGAGCCTGTTGGCCGAGTTTGAGAGTCTCAGCATCGACCCGGTGTTCGCCACCCGGTATGTCAACGACGGTTTCTCGGGCGGTGAGAAGAAGCGTCTGGAAGTCCTGCAGATGGCGATGCTCAAGCCGAAGATCGCCCTGCTCGACGAGACCGACTCCGGTCTCGACATCGACGCCTTGCAAGTCGTCTCCACCGGGATCAATCGCACGGTGGCGCAGAACGCGGGTGTGCTTTTGGTGACCCATTACCAGCGGATACTCAATTTCGTCAAACCCCACTTCGTTCATGTCTTCATGGGCGGGCGTATCGTGCGCTCGGGCGGACCCGAGCTGGCCGCTGCTCTCGAAGAGAAGGGGTATGAGTGGATCGCCGAGGAAGTGGCGCAGGGCGCGGGGGCCGCGTGATATGGCGACCAATGACAAAGGCCTGACACCGGCACCGGCGAAACCGGATCTCAAGATTCGGGACGACTACGAAGCCCGTTACGGGTTCTCCGACCCGGAGGAATACCTCCAGAAGGCGCCGAAGGGGATCAACCACGAAGTGGTGGAGATGATCTCGCGCATCAAGAACGAGCCGGAGTGGATGCGCCTGTTCCGGCACAAGGCGTTCGATGCGTTTCTCGCGAAGCCGATGCCGACCTGGGGGGACACCGAACTTCTGAACTCAATCGATTTCGACGATATCCACTATTTCCTCCGGTCGACCGACCATCAAAGCCGTTCCTGGGACGACGTCCCCGACAAGATCAAGAAGACCTTCGACCGCCTCGGCATTCCCGAAGCGGAGCAGAAATTCCTGGGCGGGGTCTCGGCGCAGTACGAGTCCGAAGTCGTCTACCATTCGATGCGCGATGAACTCACGAAGCAGGGGATCATCTTCCTTGACATGGATTCGGGTCTGCGGGAACACGAAGAATTGGTGCGCAAGTATTTCGCGACCGTGATTCCGCTGGCCGACAACAAGTTCGCCGCGTTGAATTCGGCGGTCTGGTCGGGAGGGTCGTTCATCTATGTCCCGCCCGACACCGACGTGAAGATCCCCCTGCAAGCGTACTTCCGTATCAATGCCCAGAACATGGGACAGTTCGAGCGGACGCTGATTATCGTCGACAAGGGCGCGCGCGTGCATTACATCGAAGGCTGCACCGCGCCGGTCTATTCATCCAACTCGCTGCATTCGGCGGTGGTCGAGCTGATCGCGATGGAAGGCGCCTACATCCGTTACACCACGATCCAGAACTGGTCGACCAACGTTTACAATCTGGTGACCAAGCGCGGCGTGGCGCACAAAGACGCGACGGTCGAGTGGGTGGATGCGAATCTCGGTTCGAAGTTCACGATGAAGTTTCCGTGTGTGTACCTGATGGGTGAACGCGCCAAGGCCGAGATTCTGTCGGTCGCTTTCGCCGGGGCCGGGCAGCATCAGGATGCCGGTGCCAAGGTGATTCACGCCGCCCCGAACACGACCTCGCGCATCACCTCCAAATCGATTTCGAAATCCACGGGACGCACCTCGTATCGCGGTCTGGTCAAGGTCTATCCGAACGCGACCGGCTGTAAGGTTTCGGTCGAGTGCGACGCGCTGTTGCTCGACGAGGCCTCCCGTTCCGATACCTACCCCACCATGGAAGTTGCGGCCGAAGACGTGAGCATCGAGCACGAGGCGCGCGTAAGCAAGATCGCCGAGGAACAGATTTTCTACCTGCAGAGCCGCGGCCTTTCCCAGGATGAAGCGCGTATGCTGATCGTCAACGGCTTTTTCGAACCATTTGTCAAGGAACTGCCGATGGAGTACGCGGTGGAAATGAACCGGCTCATCGAACTGGAAATGGAAGGATCGGTGGGCTGATGACGACCGCGGCACAGACACAATCGGCCGACCCCAAGGGCGCAAGCATGCCGTCGGCGGATGAGATGCTCCGTCGGATGGCGGATCTGTATCCTGAGCCGGAGTGGCTCGCCGGGGCGCGGCGGCGCGCGTGGGACGCGTACCATCGTTCCCCGATGCCGTCGCGTGTCACACACCTCTGGCGCTACACCGAACCGGAAGCGTTTTGTCCTGCGAGCCTCATGCCACCGGCCGTGCCGGCCGAGGCGGACCAGCCGCGGTCGTTCCCGTCGGTTCTTGAGGAGGCGCTGGCCGCCGACGCCCTCGGTGCCGGAATATACGTCCGTGAGGGGCTCGTCTGGAAGACCGCGCTCGATACCGAGTACGCCGAGGCGGGTGTGATCGTCGCCGACCTGCATGAAGCGGCCGCGACGCACTCCGAACTGATCGCGAAACACATGGGGTCGTTGGTCGGCTCTGATTTCGGCAAGTACGAGGCGCTGGGCAACGCGGTCTGGTCGGGCGGGCTCTTCATTCATATTCCGCGCGGCACCAAAGGCACCAAGCCGATGCATGTCGTGACGAGCCAGCCGCGGACTACCCCGTTCGGATCCGGCCGGCTTCTGGTGATCGTTGAGCCGGAGGCGGAGCTGACGTTGATTGACGAGTACGGCGACGGTACCGCGGACGGGACCGATCCGGTGCAGGCCAACCGCATTGTCGAGATCGTGATTGGACAAGGGGCGCGGGTGCGTTACATCCCGGTGCAGAACTGGAATCGTGCGACGACGTCATATTTCACGCAGCGTGCGCACGTTGCCCGGGGGGCTGAACTGGAAACGGTTCTGGTGGCGGTCGGCGCGGGGATGTCGAAGGCCGATTGCGGCGCGGCGCTGGCTGACGAGGGGGCGCAGAGTTACATCTTTGGTCTGGCGATCGGCGACCGGGATCAGCATTACGATCACCGGACGGTGCACGAGCATCGCTCGGGCCACACCCAAAGCGACATCAAGTTCAAGGTGGCGTTGCGCGACACCGCCAACTCGGCCTACACCGGGTTGATTCGTATCGACGAGAAGGCGGCGTTCTGCGAAGCGTACCAGGAGAACAGAAATCTGATACTGTCTCCCGGCGCCAGGGCGGAGACGATCCCGGAACTCGAAATTCTCAACAACGAAGTTCACTGCTCGCATGGGGCGACCGTCGGCCGGGTGGACGACCGCGAGGTCTTCTATCTGCAGTCGCGCGGTCTGGATCGTGCGGCGGCGGTTCGTCTGATCGTTTCCGGGTTTGTCGGTCCGATCCTGGATCGCGTGCCCGAGGTCGCGCGGGACCGCCTGCGCGACGTGGTGATGCACCGTCTGGAGGGGAACTGAGATGCCGGATGTCTGGATCCCGGTCGCGAAAGTCGAAGAGATACCGGCCGGTGAGGCGCGCGTGTACACGGTCGGCGGACGCCGAGTAATGATCAGCCACGTTGAAGGCGCGTTTCACGCGATCGACGACACGTGCACGCATGACGACGGGCCGCTGGGGGCGGGGCAGCTCGACGGGTGCGCGATCGAATGTCCGCGGCACGGGGCGCGATTCGACGTGCGCACGGGAGCGGTGCTGTCGATGCCGGCGGCTTTCCCGGTGCGGGCGTACCCGACGCGTGTGACGGAGGGCACGATCGAGGTCGACCTCGGAGGGGCGCTGTGACCGACCTGAACCCGACGACGGCAACGGCGAAGACGACGGGCGCGAGCGGCGTTCCGTTCCCGGTGGCGTCCGTGCGCAGGGATTTCCCGATTCTCGAGCGTACGATCCACGGCAGCCCGTTGGTCTATCTCGACAGTGCCGCGACGACGCAACGCCCGAACCAGGTGATCGACGCGATCGCCGATTTTTACCGCACGACCAACGCGAATGTTCACCGGGGTGTTTATGCTCTCTCCGCGCAGGCCACCGACAAGTTCGAAGGTGCTCGTGCGAAGGTCGCGGCGTTCATCGGCGCCGCCGATATTGAGGAGATTGTCTTTACCTGCAACGCCACCGAGGCGATCAATCTGGTGGCACTGAGTTGGGGTAACGCCAATCTGCGGGCCGGTGACGAGATCCTCCTCACGGAAATGGAGCATCACAGCAACCTGGTGCCGTGGTTCCTGCTGGCCCGTCGGACCGGCGCCACCGTCCGTTTTCTTCCTATTCGCGACGACGGCACGCTCGATATGACGTTTTGGGACGAACGGTTCACCGAGCGGACGCGGATCGTGGCGGTTACCCACGTCTCGAACGTGCTGGGGACTGTCAATCCCATTGCGGACATTGTGCGCAAGGCGCACGCCGGCGGCGCGATCGTCGTCGTCGATGCGGCGCAGAGTGTGCCGCACACGAAAGTCGACGTCCAGGAACTCGGTGCTGACTTCCTGGCGTTTTCGGCGCACAAAATGTTGGGGCCGACCGGGGTCGGCGTGCTCTACGGGCGGCGTGCACACCTGGAGGCGATGGAACCGGTTCTGGGCGGCGGCGACATGATCCGCACCGTGACGCTACGGGGCGCCACCTGGAACGATCTGCCGTGGAAATTCGAAGCCGGAACGCCGAACTTCGCCGGTGTCGTGGGGTTCGGCGCCGCCATCGATTATCTCAACGCACTCGGGATGGATGCCGTGCGGGCGCACGAAGTCGACCTGACCGATTACGCCCTCACGCGACTGCGTGAGCTTGACGGAATCGAAATCTACGGGCCGCCGACGGCGGCGATGCGCGCCGGGGTCATTGCGTTCAACGATCGCGAGATTCATCCTCACGATCTGGGGACGATTCTCGACCGCCGCGGCGTCGCGGTACGGGCCGGGCACCACTGCGCCCAGCCGTTGATGGAGCGTCTCGGCCTGTCGGCCAGCGCCCGCGCCAGTTTCTATGTGTATAACACGCGTCAGGACGTCGACGCCCTGATCGACGCCCTGGTCTATGCGAAGGAGTTTTTCAGCCGTGTCTGATCAATCACAGCGGGACGACGGTCAGCTCGGAGATCTCTACCGGGAAACCGTCCTGGATCACTTCCGTACGCCGCGGGGGCGCAAACCACTCG
>DATKYL010000261.1:0-5551 GCA_035528515.1 Acidobacteriota bacterium
GTTGAAGACTTCAGTGGCGGCCTGCGGGTGCACTTCCGCCAGCACCCCCAACTGCGGCATCATGAAGATCGAGTCGACCGCGAGGCGCGTGATTCCCTCCGGCAGGAAGGCGTCGATCAGCATCAGCGCCGCCTGCTGGCGACGGGGCGCGTGGGACAACACACCGCCCGAGCCGATCAGCATGTTGAGTGTCATCATGTTGACCAGCGTACTGCCCGAACCGCTCTGTTCGAATGCGTCGGCAATCGTCCGTTGCTGCTGGACGCCTTTGAGCACGGTGGCGAACGACTTATGCTGCACGAACGCGAGGCGCAACGCCTCCTTGGCGATCGCCTGCTCGAAGATCAATTCCTCCATCATCTGGGGGATGGTGGTGGGGCGGATCATCTTGTTCTTGACCCGGTTGCGGAGGTCGCGCTCGTCCATGTGGAACGGCACCCACCGCATCACGTTTTCCAGTCCCGCTTCGGCGAAGACGTTGGAGATCGAGTATGACATCCCGAGATTTGCTGAGACTGTCCGGTTGAAGACTCCCTGAAAAACACTGAAGACGTCGGTCGTTGCGCCACCGATGTCGACGCCGACCACCTCGATCCCCTCAATCTCGGATACGCGCTTGATGATCGAGCCGACCGCGCCGGGTGTTGGCATGATCGGCGCATCGCACCAGGACATCAGCTTCTTGTACCCGGGAGCCTGCGCCATCACGTGTTCCATAAACAGGTCATGGATCTTCTCACGTGCAGGCAGGAGGTTCTCGCGTTCCAGAATGGGACGGAGATTGTCGACGACCGACAGATCGGTCTTGCCGTCCAGCGTTTCTCTGACCGCCTCGGTGGCATCTTTGTTGCCCGCGTAAATGACCGGCAGCTTGTAGCCGCTGCCGAGGCGCGGCCGGGGATCGGCAGCGGCGATCAGTTCGGCGATCTCGACCACGTGCGTGGTCGTCCCGCCGTCGATACCGCCGGAGAGAAGGATCATATCGGGACGGAGACGGCGGATGCGTTCGATCTGCTCGTGGGGCAGCCGCCGGTCGTTGGAGGCGATCACGTCCATCACGATCGAGCCCGCGCCGAGCGCGGCCCGTTCGGCCGATTCGGCGGTCATCGAGCGCACCACGCCCGCGACCATCATCTGCAATCCGCCCCCGGCCGAGGACGTTGAGATGTAGATGTCGGTCCCGACATCTCCGTTGGCGGGGGAGATAATCTTCCCGTCATCGTCCAGCAGCCGGCGTCCGGCCAACTCCTCGACCTCGCCGACCGCGTTCAGCACGCCCATGGTCACGTCCTCAAACGGAGCCTCAACTGTGGTCGGGGCTTCGCCGCGGACGATCAGACGGTATTCGTCACCGCGCTTCTCGATGAGAATCGCTTTCGTGGTGGTGGAACCGCAATCGGTGGCCAGAATGACCCTGATGTCTTCAGGCTTGAGGGGATTTCCGTTACCTGTCATGACGCTCTAATCGCTCCATTCGCACCCGGTGGAGGGCATCTCCGCCCGGTGACAGAATCTGCCAAGATAGCCCAAACTCCGTCCCGCTTCAACCGGTTCCGGTCGGTTCTTGACATTCCGGTGGATCGTGGGGTGCTGCTCTGATCGGCGGTGCGGGTGGCGAGGGGTCACTGCCCGGACGGGCGCGGAGGGGTCGGTACATCCACGAACCGCAGTTCCTTAAGGTTGTACTTAAACGCGCGGGCCAGTGCCGGCCGGGTGGTCTGGTCCTTGCCGAGGCTGTCTTGGGCACGGAAGATGCCTATTTCCATGAGACCGTCGGCGTCGATGTCCTCGTAACGCATCTCGGTCCGGGTCAGCCCGCGTTGCCGACGCGATAATCCGCAGAACTGTGACGTCAATCGCTCGAGCCGCCCGCCGCGCCGGTGGAATACCTCATCAGAGATGTTCCCAGCCACGTCAACCAGACCGTCGACGCTGATGAGCGTCCCTCGCATACCCAACTCGGCGCCCCGCAGGACGCGAATGGTCGGCGGTGCCGCCCGTACTAATGAATCGAGCAAAGGCACGCGCCAGGTCTGCCCGGTGATGCGCAGGACCTCTTTCTTGTCGCGACGGTAGATCGTAAGATGTCCCCACTCGCCGTTCCCGGCATAAACCAGCCATTCCTCCGCCGTCGTATCTTCAGGGTAGGGGGAGCGGACGATTTCCATCACGAAGCTGTAATCGGCCTCCGCCGTCCCGTCCGCCCCGGGGATCAGGGGCAGGAGTGTGCTGCCGGGAATCGAGGCCGCGAGCGCATGGATGACCGGCTGCGGGACATGCCGGACCGGCGACGCGGCCGAGGTGAGCATCTCCTCCAGTTTCACCCGGTTGGGGTCGGTGTCGGTGGTTCGACCCTCGGAGACAGCGGCGGACTGCCCATCGCCACAGCATAGGAGGGCCGAGGCAACGATCGCGTATCCGATGGTCCGGAGGCTGCTCACACCTCTTATAGTCGTATCCTGCCACTGGTTGTCAAGCCCGGCGCGGCTGATTGGGCTCAAATTCAGAGGGTTTGGCGACGTATGAAGACAGGACCGGCGGGCCCGACTGCCGTCACGGCCCCGCCAGTCGGCGCGTAACTCCTTAATGTGGAACAGATTGCGCGCCCGCCTCGGTGCCAACAGTGGTTGGGCTGATCGAGCTTCCACACGAGATGGTTGCGCAGGAGAAGATCAATCCGGGGACCGACAAGTATGTATAAGAAGGAGGAGGTGGGCGGAAACACGGTGAATTCTGCCGCCGGCGACCTTCGTGGCATTGACAAGAAAGCCCGGAGACATTTAGTTGAGATTTAGGAACTGCCGGAAACTGGCCGAATTCCAGTATTCTGTCGGGTTAATCCCCTAAACGGGACCTAACTGGTTCCGTATGTGTTAGAGCAGATGATCGTTTGAGTGACCATTCAACCTTGTAGGGAGGACTGCATGCGTAATTTGTACCGACACAGAACTCTTATCATGCTGGTGGCGATGCTCGCGTTCGTCGGCGCCGGAGCGTTCGCTCTTGATGCGGTAGCCGGACCCGGCTGCGGATCGAAGAGCGCCGCTGACAAGAGTTCCTGCGCGGCCACCTGCAGCGCCAAGACCACCTGCGCCGCGAGCAGCGAGAAGGCCACCGAAGCGTCGACGACGACCACCGCGGCGACATCGTGCGCCGAGGAGTGCATTGCCAAGTACATGGCCGCCGGAATGACGCGTGCCGATGCCGAGGCGAAGCATGCCGCCACCTGCGGTGCGAAGGCCAATGCCACGCCGGCAACCGCCGCGGCCGGGTGCCCCATGAAGGGCGCGACCACGACGACGGCCGCTGTCAAGGGCTGCCCGTTGGCCGCCAAAGCCGCGACCGAGGCCACTGTACAGAACGCGTCGGCGACCGTTGCGGCATGCCCGAAGACCTGCGGCGACAAGGAAACCTGCATTGCGAAGTGCATGAAAGAGAAAGGGATGACCCGCGCCGAGGCCGAAGCTTGCTGGCTGAAGTGCCAGGATGCGAAGACGGCGGGGAAGACCTGCCCGGGGCACGGCATGGCGAGCGCCGCGTCCACCACCGAAGGATCCGCGACCGTCAAGACCGCGACTCCCGGTGACGGCGGCAAGTAACCACTCTCAGTAACGAATCGAGTACACTGACCCCCGCCGGAAACGGCGGGGGTTTTTCTTTGTGCCCCGCAAGAATCGTGCCTATCGGCGTTCGCGATTCGGCAAGAGAAACGTTGCACATGTCCGATACTGACGTATCTTAAATATAGTAGAATCAGCAGGCGTTCCTCGACAGCAATGGTCGAGAGATTGCTGCGCTCTTGGGGACTCGATATCCAGGAGGAAAAACGATGCGTGCGACAGTCTCAGCGGTGATCGCCGGCGGCGCGGTGCTGCTGTTTTCGGGACTGTCTGCCTCAGCGGCCAATCGGGTGATCGTGGAGTACATGATGGCTGGTCCCTGCGTCCCAGTCGGTGTCGGCATCTACGTGGAAAACGATGTCGATCTGTCGACTCTCAACATCCCGCTGGTCGTTCGCGGACTCACCGGCGGGTTCTGGTCCGCACCGATCGACACGCTTCCGGCGAGCGGGCGCCTGGCGAACGCTCTGACCGGGACGCGCTACTTCGAGACGGGCCGTGTGGACTATGTCTCGCCCGATCAGGTCAATCTGTTCTTCAGCGCGAGTTCTCCAACCGACTGTCTCCCGGCAGGGCCGCTGGAGAAGATGACCGGCCTCAGTTTCACACTCCGGTGGGACGGAAATTTCGAGATCGATACGATGTCATACGCCCCGTGCCTCGGATTTAGCATGCTTCAGTGTCCCGACGATGCGCCGGTAACAATCGATGAATTCAGCAAGGGAGTGGTCACAGTCCTCACCGGTGGGTGTCCATCGGACCTGACGTGGGATGCGGACACCATCACGGCATGGGCAGGCGCGACGCTGACGAACACACTTGAGTGGATTTACTCGTACATTGCTTACGCCCTGATTGAGTCGGGACCAGGATCGATCGACTCTCTGTACGGCGAATGGAGCTGGGCTTCGTCGCCCGGCGACTCGGGTATCCACATCGTGACCGGGGGCGTACATAATGCGTTCTGCTTCCCGTCCATCTGTAACAGGGAGAGCTTTGTGATCGACCTGCTGCCCCTCGTTCCCGGTGATCTCAATTGCGACGGGGTAGTCAACGTTCTCGACGTGGTCACCGAGGTCAACACCGCCTTTCGCGGTGACCCACCGCCGGTTCCCTGCTGGGATCGGTAGGGGAAAGCCCCGGCCCAGTCCTCGACCGGCTCAGCGGCCTAAGAAGCCGGTCGGATCGACCGATAGGCCGTCTTTTGTGATCTGATAGTGCAGGTGGGGGGCGGTCGAGACCCCGGTGTTGCCGGAGAAGGCAATGCGGTCGCCGCGGCTGACCTGTTCACCTTCGCGGACCAGCAGGACTGAGTTGTGGCCGTAGGTGGTCTTGAACCCGTTTCCGTGGTCGAGAATAATCAGAAAACCATAGACGTCATCGGGACCGGAGAACTCGACTGTGCCGTCGGCGGTCGCGAGAACGGGCACGCCCTCGCGGATCGCCAAGTCGACGCCCAGGTGGTGCAGAGCCGGATTATCCTCGCGCGGCGCGAAGCCGCGTGAGATACGCGCCATCAACGGCATCCCGCGCGGACGGTTGTTGGGGTCGGGCGGGCAGTCGGTGACCAGGACCCCGGCGGCATTGCGGGCACGATCCCCTGTCAATTCAGACGGAGTCGGACCCTCCCAGTCGTCGTTCCCGGTTGCCGTAGCCGAATCGGCACGTTTCGCGACGGCGACCCGCGCCGAGTCGGCGAAAGCGGGTACCGAGACGCCGATCAGGCCGGCCACCCGGCGTGTGAATTCGCGGTGATAGGCCAGCTCGGTCTCGATGACCGCGATCTTGGACACGGAGCGCTTGAGGCTTACGTTCTCGGCTTCCACATTGTCGAGTCGTCGGCTGAGACTCCAATAGTAGACCGCCAGGGCAAAAGCGATGATGAGCAGCAGGCCGATTGCGACTCCCCCCCAGATGGCCAACCGGGCCAT
>DATKYL010000262.1:0-7190 GCA_035528515.1 Acidobacteriota bacterium
GTTTTGGAGACCGGTGCTCTAGCCAATTGAGCTACAGGCCTGTGGCAATCGCCCGTGCCCCGTCGACCCCGGCACCCTACCGCGTCTCCTTATGCATCGTATGCCGGTGGCAGTACGCGCAGTACTTGCGATATGATACCCGATCAGGTTTGAGGCTCCGGTTCTTGCTGACCGTGTAGTTGCGCCGTTTGCACTCCACACAGGCCAGAACGATTTTCTCCCGCGGCATCGTCCGGATCGCCCCTGGTCACGCTTGGGCCCCGGCGGCCGCCGTACCACCGGACCCTTCTATTCGACAACCTCCGCCACGACACCCGCGCCGACCGTCCGTCCCCCCTCGCGGATGGCGAAGCGCAGTCCCTTCTCCATCGCGATCGGGCTGATCAATTCACCGTCGATTGTGACCGAGTCGCCCGGCATGACCATTTCAACACCTTCCGGCAGCGTCGCTACACCGGTGACGTCGGTGGTCCGGAAGTAAAACTGCGGGCGATACCCGGTGAAGAAGGGTGTATGGCGTCCTCCCTCTTCTTTCGTCAAGATGTAGATCTCACCCTTGAACTTGGTGTGGGGCATGATCGACTTGGGCGCGGCGAGGACCATGCCGCGTTCCAGATCGTCCTTGTCGATGCCGCGCAGGAGCAGTCCGACGTTGTCGCCGGCCTGCGCCTCGTCGAGCGTTTTCCGGAACATCTCGACGCCGGTCACGACGCACTTACGGGTTTCGCGGATGCCGACCCTCTCGACTTCGTCACCCTGCTTGATCACACCGCGCTCCACACGCCCCGTGCCGACCGTGCCGCGACCAGTGATCGAGAACACGTCCTCGATCGGCATCAGGAACGGTTTATCCTTATCACGTGCGGGCAGCGGGATGTATTCGTCGACCGCCTTCATCAGTTCGAGAACCGATGCGAAGGAGGGGTCGTCCTTGGCGCCGCCCGCCGCAGCCTCCATCGCCTTGAGAGCGGAGCCGCGGATGATGGGAATCTCGTCACCGGGGAATTCATACTGCGTGAGAAGATCGCGCACTTCAAGATCCACGAGGTCGAGGAGTTCGGGATCATCGACCATGTCAACTTTGTTCAGATAGACCACGATGCGCGGCACACCGACCTGACGTGCCAGCAGGATGTGTTCCCGCGTCTGCGGCATCGGGCCGTCGGCGGCCGACACCACGAGAATCGCGCCGTCCATCTGCGCCGCGCCGGTGATCATGTTCTTCACGTAGTCGGCGTGGCCGGGGCAGTCGACGTGCGCATAGTGCCGACTATCCGTCTCGTACTCGACGTGCGCCGTCGCGATAGTGATTCCCCGTTCGCGCTCCTCGGGCGCGTTGTCGATCGAGTCAAACGTGCGAACCTCCGCCAGCCCCCGATGCGACAAGATCATCGTGATTGCCGCAGTCAGCGTCGTCTTGCCGTGGTCGACGTGTCCGATGGTGCCCACGTTTACGTGGGGCTTGGTACGTTTAAATTTCGCCCTGGCCATGGCCGAAAGGTCTCCTCCCGAATTGTAGCGACGCCCATCTCAGCGCCCTCACACCCAAACAGACGGACGGCTCTCACCGACGTACGTCGAGTGCCGTTCCTTAACTCCCAATTGTCAACCGCGCCGTAACCACCACGGACAACGGATTGCCCAACTCTCATCAGCCCACGACCGGATTTGAACCGGTGACCTCATCCTTACCAAGGATGTGCTCTACCACCTGAGCTACATGGGCATAAGACAACAAACTCAGACTCGGACACCCATGCACCAACAGGCAAGGGCGTCCTCGCCCAAGTTATTAGTCGGCCAATATATAGCAGGGAGATTCGAGGTCAAGAGAAAAACCGACAGGGCTCATGTCTCTGGCTCAGTTTCGACCGAAATCGGGGAAAGTTTCGACGAACCTCCCTCGAGCAGAGCGCGACGGCGTGCCAGCTGCCAGGTCCGGGACCGCCACCGCCACCGACCGCGTCCATACAGATCATCCTGACACTTTAGGAGCCAGAGCCCGGAAAGACAGGAGTCAGTGTCGATCTCCCAAATGATCCCGCGCCCGGATTGCAGCGCCAGAACCGGCGCGTGTTTTGATAACGTTATGTGAAACAACGAATTAGACTCGTCGGTGGTCAGGGTGTGCGGCCCGATCCGACTGGGGAAATCGAGAAGACGGACTGAACCCAGCTCGAAATCGAGAGGCGGTCTCAGGCATCCGTCGACGTCAAACCGCCCCCCGGCAAAATCCAACTCAACAAAGATCGGCACACCGTCCTTGTCCAGATCGAGACGGAGGGGGTCGGCCGCTATATATGAATGGTACGGCGAATGTGGAATCTCATGGTACTGAATGAGTTGCGAATCGCGGTCGCGGAATGCTCGTCCCCAGGAAAGGTCGGCCGAGCGTTTCCAGAACACGCGCAGCCGAGTCCGCGAGGGTATGGCTCCTGGTGCCGGGCCGAAGAAGGGGACGGGCCTCCCTCCAGGAGAATCGGATCGGCCTGCGGCCGCTGGTGTCAATTCCGACATCGCTTCGAATCGGTCAGCCCTCTTCGCACCCGAGCGCCTCAAATCGTCCCTGGGCGGGCTTGGCTTCCAGGGACTTGGGGTAGTCAGCGATCACCTGATTGTAGTATCGACAGGCCCGGCGGGGTCGGTTCAGTTCCTCATAGCAGCGCCCCAGCTTGTAGAGTGCCGTGGGGACGCGATCCGACTCGGAGTAGTTCGAGATCAGATACTCGAATTCCACAATCGCCGAATCATACCGAGCCTCCTGATCCTCACCCCGGGCCGCCCCCGCCAGCGAATACCAGCATTCGCCGATCCAGTAGCGGGCGTTGGGCGCGTACTCGGTATCCCCGAAGAATGTCAGGATATCACGGAACTGGTCGATGGCCAGCTCGTAGTTGCCCTTCCGAACATCGAGAAACGCATTCTCATACAATTGCGAAGGATCGATATCCGGCGGCGGTTCGACGGCGTCTCCGGTTGCACCCGTGATCTCACCCGGAACAGTATCGGCCGGCGCCGGAGCGCGGTAGACGATCTGCGGCGGTCGCCGTTCCATGGTGCGACGCAACTCGTCGATCGATTCGCGCATCGTGCGTGCTTCACCCTGGAATTCCTCGAGGCTGGTCGCGACCTCCGCGCGGGTGCGCCGGGATTCGGTCGTGGACTCGGTCGTCAGTGAATCGATGCGGATGACGTCCCGTTCCATACGATGCTGCGACGCCTCAAGGTAATCGAGTTGATCCTGCATCCGCTGCATCGCGGCCCGCGACACACACCCCGTCGCCGTCAGGGCCAGCGCCGCCACTAAGAGGGCACGCCCGACGGCCCGCCCTGAGGTCGCGTTGGTGTTCGATCGGTTCGGTTTCATCCTGATTCTCACCTGCCCCCCGTGACGGCGGATCGCTCCCGCAAGAAGAACGGGGAGGGGTTGACCACGCCCTCCCCTCATTATCCGCAGATGAACCGCAGCAGACCTTCGGCGATCAGCGGGGTCCGAATTCACCCCGACGATTCAAGCGCCAGGATCCTTCATCGTGCCCGAGCGACACGGGGCGTTCCTCACCATACGAGATGACGGTGATGCGCGCCGCGTCGATTCCCAGACGCGTGAGATAGTCCCGGGCCGCCTTGGCACGCCGTTCTCCCAGAGCCAGGTTGTACTCGTCGGTACCGCGCTCATCGCAGTGTCCTTCGATGACAATCTTCAGGTCCGGGTTGGCCCGCATGAGTTCGGCGTTCCGGTCGAGCGCTTCGCGCGCGTCGGCGCGAAGGTTGTACTTGTCGAAATCGAAGTATATCGTGTTGAAATCGTACTCCACGATATCGGTCGACGTCGGTGCTTCCCGGTCGGCGCGATCCGCATCCGCTCCGGTACTTCCATCATCCTGAGTCCATGTCGCTGAGCCAGCCCCTGACTCTTCAAGTTCCGCCTGTTGCTTTCCGCCTCCGCAACCGGCTGCTACAAGCGCCAGGGCGATCATCACTAAGACCAGACGTTTCGCCACACTCCCCTCCCTTATCGATGCAGCCGTTGAATCTCCAACCATCACGAGTCTCAAATATAGCTAAACCACGACCACGTCAATGGGAATCCGCTCTGTTTCTGTCAGCCATGTTGATTTTACCCGGCCTTTCCCTCACTGTTCCCACCTGCGACCGCCGGGTCGTCCTGGGACAGGGCTCGCAGCCGCCGGCGGGCCGATCCTACGGCGACCAACTGGGGTTGGTATTTCCTCCGTCGGTCGTCAGACGGCGCACCCCCGCGCCGTCGAAGTTCATCGTATAGATCTCGTATTGCCCGGTCCGATTGGAGGCGAAGACCAGATGGAGGCCGTCGGGTGACCAGTGCGGGTTTTCGTTCGAGCCGACTTCCGTCAATCGTCTGAAGCCGCTGCCGTCGGGACGGATCGTGCAGATTTGGAACAGGCCATCCCGCCGCGACACGAATGCGACCAGATCGAGAGTCGGGGACCAGTCGGGAGAATCGTTGTATTGCCCCTCATAGGTCAGGCGCTCAACGTTGGCGCCATCCTCGTCCATAATGTAGATCTGCGGTGAGCCGCTGCGGTCAGAGGTGAAGACGATCCGGCTCCCGTCGGACGAAAACGCCGGCGAGACATCAATCCCCGGGGAGAAGGTGAGGCGCTGCGACCGGCGCGACGACCGCTCCCCGACATAGATCTCCGGGTCGCCTTCGACCGACATTGACAGGACATACCGCTTCCCGTCGGCCGTCCAGGAGCATCCCGAGTTCAGGCCCGGCATCGAGGAGAACTTGGTTGAGCGGTCGCGGCCCAGATCCAGAAGCCAGACATCGGGGTTGCCGTCCTTATAAGATGTATAGGAGATCGCGTTGGCACCGGCCCAGCGGGGCGACAGAGAGATCGTCCGATCTGCGGTAACGGTGAGGTCACCCGCACCATCCCAGTCGGCCACATGCAACTCCTTTTGGTCCCCTTCCTCATGCAGATAGACGATGCGGGACTGGAAGACCCCTTCGGCCCGCGCCAGTTCGCGGTAGACCTCGTCGGCGATGGCATGGGCCATGAGACGCGCCGACCCGCGCCGTGATTTCATTTCTCGTGTGAAATGGCGGCGGCCACTGACCACATCGGTCATAGTGTAGCGAACCGTGACCGCCTCACCATCGATTTGAACGTCGCCATCCAACAGGTAGTCCGCCCCCAGATGCCGCCACCCACGGCGATCGATCTGGTCCATCCCCATGATGCGCAGATAGACCGTGTCAGGTCGCACTGGTTCAAAAAGATAGGAGAAATCGAGATCAGCGAAAATGACGTCGCCGACTTCCTCGGCCAGCTCCAAATCGAAAATCGAGGCACGCCCGGGGTCCTCGATGGTGAACTTGGACACTCCAACCCGGAACGGGTCGAACTCGCCGGCGTACTTGACGATACGACCGTAGACTTCAGGGACACCCCGCGCCTGGAGGGCAGTCGGCGTCATCATGCAGGAGGTCAGTACGCAGACGGCCAATATCGCGCGCATCGGTAGGACCTCACCTCGGTCTGTACTCGAACTCCAGATGAAAAATCGTCTCATTTTCCTCCCAGAACGCCGGAAATTGTTCCCAGGACCTCGTATGCTGCACGGCCCGGAGGGCAGCCTGATCGAAGATCTGAGCGCCCGAAGACTTCTCCAGTTCGATGTCGGTAATCTCGCCGGAGCGGAGGACCCGGAACCCCACTACGCACTTCCGTCGGGTAGGTCCGACCACGGGATTCCGCCAGTTGGCGAGAATCTGGCTGAAACCGCGCCGGTGATACGGATTGACGTTGGCGGGGACTTCCACGCCCCATATATCTCCCTCGCCGCCGGCATCGACGATAGTGTGCGATACGCCGGAGGCGGTGTCGGCCTGCGCCAGCTCGAGTTGCGTGGTATCGTCGTCGGGGCCGCCCTCCGCCGTTTCGGCCTCCCCTTGATCCCCCTGCGTCGTCTCCGGTTCGGGTTCGAGCTCTGGTTTCTTCTCCGGGACGTTTTCGGGGGTCAGGTCCCTTTCAGGCGCCAGAGCGATTGCCGCATCGCCTGCAGGGGTCGGGATGGCCGGCCGAGGAACAGCGATTGGCGGCGACTTCGGCGGGTCGGCAAAATCGACGAGACCCACGCTGATTATTTGCGTCGGCCTGTAGGTGGAGCCGAACAGCCCCCCGAGCGGAGCCAGCACCGCACCGCCGCCGAGAACGGCGATATGAAAGACCAGCGACCAAGCCAGATACCGCCCCACGACTAACCCCAGTCGGCACCGTGTTCAGGTCGAGTCTTTTTCTCCTCGACTTCGACCGGACGGGTGACCAAGCCGACCTCCTCGAAACCGAGGCGCTTCAACGCCCCCAGGACCTCGACCACGCGCCCGAAGTCGACCTTCTCATCGGCTCGCAGATAAGCCTTCTGATCCGGCTTCCGCCGGCGTAACCGGTCGAGTTCATCCTCCCACTTGTCCGGAGTCCGGTAGACGTCGTTGATGAAGACCCCGCCTTCGGCGGTGACGGTCACCACAATGCCTTCGGACGGCTCATCGGCAGTAGAGGTCGTCCGCGGCAGATTGACGTCGATACCGCTCTGCAGAAGCGGTGCGGTGATCATGAAGATGATCAGAAGCACCAGAACCACGTCGACCAGATTGGTGACGTTGATTTCAGACAGCGCGTGGTACGTCCGTGGCTTCACGAGCGTTCTCCCTCGTTAGTTCGGTGAGGAACTCCAGCGACAGATTCGAGAAATCGTCACTGATCTCGCGCAGCTTGCGGACGCACCAATTGTAGGCTACGACGGCTGGGATAGCGGCTGCCAGACCCACGACCGTGGCGATGAGCGCCTCGGCGATCCCCGGCGCCACGACCGCGAGAGAGGCCGAACCGGTCATCCCGATCCCGACGAACGCGTTCATGATGCCCCAGACAGTCCCCAGCAGACCCAGAAAGGGGGAGGCGTTCCCGGTCGTCGCCAGGAAGATGGTCCATTCCTCCAGCTTTCCGATTTCTTCCTGCGAGACACGGTCCAGGGTATCGGCCACCGCCTGCTTTTGAGCCGGAGAGAGATCAAACCACGCATCCGGCGCCGACTGCCCGCCCCGGTTCTGATCGGAGAAGGCCGCGGCTTCACGGAGACCCGATTCCATCAGCCGCCAGTGCGGGAGGTGGCGGGCGGCCGTCAGGGCGGCGAGGCGA
>DATKYL010000263.1:0-2913 GCA_035528515.1 Acidobacteriota bacterium
GCGGGCACCAGGACTTGAGACGCACCCTCGAAACACCAGAACGGATACCAGGTGTCCTTCGTCAACTCGTGACCCTCGGCACACTCGGCGCGCACGGTCGTACGCGCGCCGCAACTGGTGTGTGCCGTCAGCGCGCGGCAATTGCCGCAGAGGAAGACCACCTGACGGGGATCGACCGGCAGGTCGCAGCCGCACTCCGGACAGCGATGCGGCAGCAACTCGGGTATCTCCCCCTCCACGCCGGCTGGACAATCGGAGGGTTGGGCGATACCATCGGTCTCACGAATGATGCGTCCGTTGACCGCGTCGATTTCGACTCCGCGCGCCGTATCGTCGCGGTCGTCGCCGAGCTGCCAGACCGGCCAATACACGAGCGCAAGTTGAGGGGTAATCAGAAAGTGCTCCGGTGATTCTCTGCCTTTCTCGAATTCCATTGTCGCACAGGTCGCCGCATCGAATCGTCGCAACGCCTCGTCCCTGCCGACCGTTGGCGCCACGCGCCACGCATCCTCGGGTGCCTTGGCCTCGTGCCAGCCTCCCAGAGGCACGGTCTCCACGCGAACACCGAGTGAATCGAGTCCGCCGCCTGAGTCGGGAAACGCCGGGATCGTGATCTCCCGCGGCCGGACACTCCATTCCCCCGGGCGCCGCTCCTCGCGATATCCGGGACCGTGCGTGTCGGCCGAGCCAAACCCGTCTCCCGTATCGACTTCGTGGACCGGCAGAACGTAACGAATCTCCTCGCGCATCGCAACGAGACCACTGACACGCCAGAATGGCAGGTAGGCGAGAATCACGCGGCGCTGCGATTGGGAGAGCGGCTGGTCATGCGTCTTGAGATGTCGGTCCCAGGCGAAAACCGCCTCGCGGCGTTTCACCCGGGCAGCGGCCACCAGCGTGGGATACCCTAAAGGCAATTGAACCCACAGGCCGGCCCCACAGAACTCGCAGGCCAGACAATGCCGCGCGGCGGCCACCTTGTTGGGGCCACCGCAATGCGGGCAGGACAGTTTCCAGGTCAGCATGATCGCGTATCACACCTGCCGGTCGCCTGAATTCGGTTATGGCGTTCCCGGCGGCGGCGGTGCCGGCGGCTCAGTCCCCGGTGGCGGTGTGCCGCCCAGCGCCTGCCCGCACCTCGCACAGAATTTCGATCCGAGCGGCAGCGACGCGCCGCACTCGGCGCAGGTGATCTTCTCCGAGAGTCTCGTACCGCAGACCATGCAGAAGTTCGCCTCAGCCGGGAGATCGGATGCACACGACGGGCAGCGGTTGATCGAAACCATCTGATTCCCGCAACGATAACAGAAGCGCGATGCCTCCGGCGTATCACACCCGCATTTCGGACAGGTGACGGTCGGCAGCGATTCGGATTTCAGGTCGGTCGGATCGGGACCGATCGCCCGGGACAGTAGACCGGGGACCATCATCCCGACGCCGGCCCCCATCCCCATGCCGGCACCGGCACCGGTCCAGCCGCTGCCCGAATCGGCGAACGCCTTAGCCAGACCGAACTTGAGGAAATCGTTCAGATCGCCGACCGCCGCCATCCCACCACGGGCGTCGATCATCTTCTGCACATCCTCAGGCGGTGTAATCGAGGTGATGTAGAAATCGATCAGTTCGAGGCCGTACTTGCTGAATTCTTCGGCGATCCGGTCCTTCGCCGCCTGCGCCAGTTCTTCATACTGCTGCGGCAGATCGAAGATCGTGTCCAGTGTTTCGCCGAACAGATCATTGATACGGAAGACAATGACGTCGCGGAGATACTGCTCGATGTCCTCGGTCGTGTAGACCGACTCGCGACCCACGATCGTATTGAGAAAGAGCAGCGGCTCGACGATCTTCATCGTGAAGTTTCCGAACGCCCGCAGCCGGACCAAACCCAGCTCCCGATCACGGAAAGCCACCGGATGGGTCGTCCCCCAATGCAACTGGATGAAGACCTTGTGATTGAGGAAATAGACCTCGCAGCGGAACGGCGACTTGGTGCCCCACGGCAGCGCGAGCAGACGGGTCAGAATGGGCAGGTTGAGGGAGGTCAAAGTGTGCCGTCCGGTACCGAGCACGTCGCAGGCTTTCCCATCGCGGAAGAACACGGCCGACTGGGAATCGCGCACGATGCACTGCGCGCCCCATTTGATGTCTGCCGAACCGGATTCGGGGATACGATGGATCATCTCCTTGCCGGTCGGATCCATCCATTCGATGATCTCAAGAAAAACACCCATGGCCTTCTGCTCCTCGCTGGTGGTTGCGGCACGCGGCGGTCCCGCGGCACCCTCTAAGGGGATTATCGGACAACGGCGGAGAATTTCGAGAGCGGGATCCGCCCTCGACAGAAAGGACTCTGGGAAACGGGCGGCTGAGACCGGCCGGCGGGGACTCGTCTACTCAGCGGCCTGCCGCCATGCCTGCCACTGCTCGGCGAACAGCCGGGCGATGACCGAAGCACCGGCCAAAGAGGGCTCGATATCCTGGCAGAGGTACTCGTCTTCGTGATCGCGGAACGCCCCGTGGATTTCGGCGATGCATCCGTCGACGCGCCGGATATTCGCGCGCATGCCGTCGTTCAGCGCCCAGAGCGCCCGGATGAGATCGTCGGGCAAGATCATCTGCGGCTCGTAGATCGTGCCCACGATCAGGCATGATTCCGGATTGGCCCGGCGGAGCGCTGCGAGCAAATCATAATGATCGGCGACGAGCGCCGCGACGCCGCGGTCCCGCAGTTCCTCATACCGGGACAGCGCGTCATTGCCGCCGATCGTCAGGGTGATGATGTGACCGGTTCGATCACGCGGGACCTGGGGGATCATGCAACCGTCCAGCGTGTGATCATCGAGCGACCAGCCTTTCGGCAGGGTGCGGAAAAACTGCGCTACCGCGCCGCCGCCGGGAACGCCGGTGTAATCG
>DATKYL010000264.1:0-2078 GCA_035528515.1 Acidobacteriota bacterium
AGGTCCGGTCGACCAACGGCGACGGGCACCTGGGCGGCGACGATTTCGATCAGCGCATTATCGACTGGATGGCCGACGAGTTCAGGAAGTCGCAGGGCATCGATCTGCGGCAGGATCGCATGGCGCTGCAGCGTCTGAAAGAGGCCGCCGAGAAAGCGAAGATTGATTTGTCCTCGACGATGCAGACCTCGATCAACCTCCCGTTCGTCACCGCCGATCAATCCGGGCCTAAACATCTGGATCTGACCCTCTCGCGCGCCAAGTACGAGTCGCTGGTCGAAGACCTGCTCCAGCGCACGCTCGAACCGTGCCGGACCGCCCTCAAGGATGCGGGTTGCGCGGCGTCGGATATCGATGAAGTCGTGCTGGTCGGCGGTATGACGCGCATGCCGAAAGTCCAGGAACTGGTCAAGGATCTGTTTGGCCGGGAACCGCATCGCGGTGTCAACCCCGACGAGGTCGTGGCGATCGGTGCGGCGATCCAGGCGGGGGTACTCGCCGGTGACGTAAAAGATGTCCTCCTGCTGGACGTGACCCCGCTGTCGCTCGGTATCGAGACATTGGGCGGCGTGATGACCCGCCTGATCGAGCGCAACACAACGATTCCAACCAAGAAGTCGCAGATCTTCTCGACCGCGACCGACAACCAGCCGGCCGTATCGGTGCACGTGCTGCAGGGCGAGCGGAAACTGGCGGTTGACAACCGGACCCTGGGGCGCTTCGACCTGGTCGGCATCCCGTCGGCACCCCGCGGCGTACCGCAGATCGAGGTCTCCTTCGACATCGACGCCAACGGCATCGTGCATGTCTCGGCGAAAGACCTGGGTACCGGCACCGAACAGAAGATCAAGATCGAATCGTCGAGCGGCCTCTCCGAGCATGAGATCAACTCGATGCTCAAGGACGCCGAGGCCCACTCCGAGGAAGACCGGAAGAAGACGGAACTGATCGAAGCCCGCAACAAGGCCGATCAGATGGTCTACACTACGGAGAAGACGCTGAAAGATCACGGCGACAAGGTCGGTCCCGACGAGAAACAGAAGATCGAAGCGGCGATTGCGAAGGTGAAGTCGGTCCAGGAAGGTAGCGACACGAAAGCCATCGACGACGCGGTTGAGGAATTGATGCAGGCCTCGCACAAGCTGGCCGAGGAGATGTACAAGCAGAAGGCCGCCGAGCAGCCGCAGGGGGCCCCCGGACCGCCACCGGGCGGTGCGGAAGAGCCGCCGGAGACCGGCAAGTCCGACGGTGACGCCGTCGACGCCGACTTTGAAGTCGTTGACGAAGGTGATAAGAAGTAGTGCGAACCGCCGGACGACGGGTAGGGGACGCTGTATCGGGGACGTATGGTAACCGGTGTGAGTAAACGCGATTACTACGAGATCCTGGGCGTTGCGCGAGACGCGGACATCGAGGAAATCAAGAAGGCCTACCGCAAGCTGGCGGTGCGCTTCCATCCCGACAAGAATCCCGGTGACAAAGAGGCCGAGGAGAAGTTCAAGGAGGCGACCGAGGCCTACGAGGTTCTCAAGGACTCGGAGAAACGCGGCGTCTACGACCAGTTCGGCCACGCCGGCCTTTCCGGTGCGGGTGCGGGCGCCGGGCCCGGCGGTTTCGGCGGCTTCGACCTCTCCGATGCGCTCCGCGCCTTCATGCGCGACTTCGGCGGCGGCGCTTTCGAGGACCTCTTCGGTTTCGCCGGCGGCGGTGGCGGCCGACGGCGCGCCGGGCCGACTGTCGGCAGCAGCTTGCGTGTCCGTCTGAAACTGTCCCTGGAAGAGATCGCCTCCGGTGTCGAAAAGAAGATCCGCATCAAGCGCAAAGTCCCGTGCGACGCCTGTCATGCCTCCGGCGCCAGGGCGGGGACCGGCAAGATCACCTGCCTGCAGTGCCAGGGAGCGGGCGAAGTCCGGCAGGTCTCTCGCTCGATCTTCGGACAGTTCGTCAACATCGCGGCCTGTCCGCGCTGCGGCGGCACGGGCGAGGTGATCGAAACCCCCTGTCCGGAATGCCACGGCGACGGACGCATCGACGGGACTTCGACAATCACCGTGAAGGTGCCGGCGGGGGTCTCCGAG
>DATKYL010000265.1:0-14826 GCA_035528515.1 Acidobacteriota bacterium
AACCCGCTGAGAACGGCGCCACAACCAGAATCAGAGCCAAACAGATGGCCAAGAGTGATCTCAACCAGTTCATATCTGCTCGCCTCCTCATTAATGAATCACTCGCTATTCGTATCGAGAGTTCGGCCTTACCGGGCAGGCAGATCGAGCATCCCCGGCCCGGATTCAATCGGCCCAAACATCCACCTTGAAATTCCGCCCTAAGCCACGGTTTGTCAAGGACTTTTCGGGACTGACGACGGTTCCTGCGTCGCAAAGTTTGCGCCCAGCAAGCAGCGTTCCCATTCGAAATTCGGTCGTGAGGTACTCGTCGTGGGACTCTGTCCGGGTCGATTGACGCGAACAGCGGGCTCTTGATGCCTGCCAACTCAGGGTGGGGAGCGCCCCATATATCGGTGAGTGCGAGATCGATTCCAGGTGTAGCTCCTGTCTGATACCGGATCGCCTATCCACCCCAAGCCACTGAGCTGCAATCGATTACTGCCATCGGCAGGCCGGGTCGTCGCGCCGTTGGTTCTCATGGCACGCCCTTTGCGCAGCAAGGATCTCCGGAAGGTTTCGTTGAGGCCAGGAGAGTTCGGGGGGAAACATGAACTCCAAGACCAGATCGATCAGTACACGGATCCGCAGGGCGCAGTGGGGCTCTCCGGCAATCCGTCTCCTGGGACTCGGCCTCCTCCTTATTACCGGTTGCGGGCTTGAAGCACCGGAATCACCTCAGTGGTCGGTCTCTCTATCTTTGCCGGTAGCAAACCGTCACGTTGACGGGTCCTATCTGGCCGCCCACGCCGATATCGATGCACTGCGGTGGAGTACGGACTCGGGTCTGGTCTGGCGGATCAGCGAGGAGCTCGACACGATCCATGCGAGCGATTTTCTGAACATCGCCGGTGTGACGCGCGGCACGGCGGTCGCGCTCGGCGACTTCATCATCGGCAGCGGCACAGCGACCCAAAGCACGCTGGCACTGTCCGAGCTTCACCCGGAACCCGTCGGCTTTATCGCCGCCTTCTCTGCGGAGACGCAACGGGAACTCCCGTCGTTAACCGCGATCGACTCGGCGGTCATCGCTTCCGGGCAAATTCAAATCGAAATCAAGAACCAACTCGGGATCGCCCTTGATTCGGTGCACATCATCCTGACGAACGTCGGCGACGGGCTGCCGTTCGCCGAGATCCCTGTGCCGGGACCGATCGCCACGGGTGATTCAGCCATTGGCACCGGCGATCTCGCCGGTCAAACGATCACGGCCGACTGGCAGTACCGTCTCCGGTTCTATACGCCGGGCGGCACGATCCTGAGTGCGGACGACAAGTACGCGGCAATCATCGCATCATTGCCGGACGGCGTGCATGCCGAGGAGGCGCACGCGGTGGTCGACGCCTTGTCCGCGTCGGCAAGCGATTCCGCCGTCTTCGTCGAGGATCACGTCCTCTCGGCGGCACAATTCGCAACCGGTTCACTGCGATTGGACTGGGCGAACAACACGTCGCTGCCGGTGACCGTGTCGTGGTCCTGTCCCGATCTGACCGACGGCGGCGGACCTTTGTCCGGTATTACGACGATCAGCCCTGACGGCTCAGCAGCAGTGGTTCATGACCTTACGGACGCGCAGTTTTCAGGGACAACGGCCTCGACGGTGCACATCGACATCGCGGTGGAGTCGGCCGGCTCAGGGGGGCAGCCGGTCTCTCTACGGGCATCCGACGAGGTGTCATGCGATCTGTCGTGGGAGGATGTTTCTCTCGCCTCGGCAACCGGGATACTCCATCCGACCACCCATGACACCGGGCCCCTGAGTGCCCAAGTGGAATGGGATCATGGACTCGAGGACGCGGGCTTCGACGATTGGGACGTCTTCCTGGAGATTACGTCGGCGATGCCCGTATCTGCCTGGGTATCCGGCCGGTTGACGACCGATACCGACCTCGACGTCGCGGTCTTCGGCACGATTCAGGCGGGGTCGCCTGCGGACCCGGTGACGACGTCGCTCGCCATCCTCGTGGGGGACACGCCACTGCGTCCGCTGCCGGGACGCGTCGCTTTCGAGGGCGCGATCACTTGCGGGGACAGAACGACACCGGTGACGATCGACCGGGGTGATTTCCTCACGCCGCGTGTCATCGTCAGTGCGGCGTCGGACATCTATGTCGACGGGGTAACATTGACCGACGATGCCCGTGCCGCCGAGCTCTTCTCCGAGAACGCGGACGATCGAACCAATCGCCTGATTGCGGGCGAACTCGAGCTGGTGGTGTCCAACCGCTTCCCGATCGGCGCCCTGTTCACTCTCCGGCTGGCTTCGGACTCGGGCACGGTTGCCACCGAACCGCAGGTGACCTTTGGTCCGGCAACGATCAGCCCGGCCGCAACGGACGCCGACGGTCGTGCCACGGCCGCAGAGTCGTCGACGATACGATTCACTGTCGGTAGCGAAGATATCAGTCTTTTTGAACGCGATACGATCTGGATTGCCGAATCGATCGAGCTGCTCGGTCCCGGCGCAGGACAGCCGGCACGCGTGGCGCTTGAGGATTACCTCGACTGGACCGCCACGTTGCGTCTGGACGTCCTGGTCGGGGATGAAGACGGGGAATGAGGATCTGGAGATGCGGAACACACACGTCCATCACATAGTGTTCGGAGCCGCCCAGCGGTTCGGGTGGATCGGCGTTGCCGTACTCCTGGGCGTCACACCGGCATCCGCCACCACCCCTCTGGCCACGGCGACCGCCGGTTCGGATCTGGCGTTGGCCTGCGGCATCGACGCGGTGTTCGGGAATCCGGCCCATCTCGGGATGACCTTGGGGCCGCGCCAACAACTACGTCTCTTCAGCGTCGCGGGCGGGCTCCACAGCAACAGTCTGGGATGGAGCCAGTACCGCGAATACAACGGTGCGACGCTGACGGCTGACGATAAGTCCGATATTCTGGATCAGATTCCGAGCGACGGACTTACGCTATCGGCAAATGGCAGTGTCTCGGCGCTGGCCCTGCGCCTCGGTTCTTGGGCGGTCACGACCGGTGCAGTCGCCTCGGCGCGAGGGCAACTCGATCACGATGCGATCGAACTACTGCTCTACGGCAACGCCTCGCGCGCCGATTGGGTCTTCGATCAGTCCGATGCGGAAGGTTTCGCAGCCTGGCAGATCGCCCTGTCGCACGGTCGCCGGATCGGTGCGTTGCGCAATGGTCCCGTGTATGCGGGAATCACGCTCGCCTACATCCGCGGGCTGTACTACGTGGAGTCGTCGGATGTCTACGCCGACCTGGAAACCGAAAGCGACGGTCTCTCCGGCGGCGCCGCTGCTGACTGGCTGACAGCCGAGGGCGGCAGCGGTTGGGGGCTCGACCTGGGTGTCGCCTGGCAGCCGAATGAGCGGTCGATCGTCAGCCTGAAGCTGGAGAATCTGATTCATACGATCAGGTGGAGTCACAATGTTGAATTGACTCACTACACACTGCAATTCGATGATCTGACCATCGACAACTTTGACGATTCGCTGTGGGTGTCGGACGAGACAACCGAGGCCGGCGCGGCAACATCCGCCGGACTCCCGCCGCGAGTGCGTCTCGGCTGGGCGCGGCACGCGGCGCGCGTCAACGTCGCGGTCGAGGTCTCCGCGGCCCTGGCCGAACGATTCGCGGTTTCGACAACGCCCCGTCTGGCCAGTGCGGTCGAGTACACACCCTGGTCACCGCTGCACCTGCGTTCCGGTTTGGCCGTGGGTGGAGCGACAGGATTCGCCGTCGGCTGGGGTCTCGGCCTTGATGTGGGACCATGTACTTGGAGCGTGGCCGTGGGCGTGGACAAGGGACTCTGGATCGGCAGCGGGAACGGGATGTCCGCGGCGACATCACTGGATCTCAACTTCTAAAGGGTGGGATGAGCATGCGTAGCATTAAGCTTACCAATCTGATCGGAGGCGTCCTTCTGGGGCTCATGGCCGTGGGTGCCTGCGGGCAACTCTACGACTCGGATGCCATGCCTCCCTACCCCGGCCTGGCGGAGAAGCCAACGCCGGCAGCAGCAGCCGCGATTGAACGATACAACACGATGCGAGCGTCGTTCGCGGCGCGCGGCATCGATCAGCCCGGCGGCGGTTTGGAAGCCGGCGCGCAGGTGACGGGGTCGTTCAATGTCCTCGCGGTCTGCGTGGATTTCTCTGACAAGACCGCCAGCGTCGCGGCCACGGCCTTCGACAATCTGATCTTCGCCAGTGGGTCGGGCTCCGTGCGCAACTACTTCGGTGAGGTGTCGTACGGCAATCTCGACATGGTCACGGTCGATCTGCCCTCCACGCTCGACTGGATGCGGGCACCGTCCACCTATGCGACGTACGTCAACGGTGCGTACGGCATGGGGGGCTACCCCAACAACACACAGAAGCTCTGCGAGGACCTTATCGAGTTACTCGACGGTCTCGTGGACTTCTCAGATTATGACAACGACCACAATGGTTCGGTCGACGGGCTGGTCATCGTACACACCGGACCGGGCGCCGAATTGACCGGCAATCCAGACGACATCTGGTCTCACAAGTGGGGTATCTGGCCGTCGAAGGTCAAAGACGGCGTATCGATCAGTTCTTACAGCGTGCAGCCCGAGTACTGGTTCTCGCCCGGCGATATCACAATCGGGGTGTATGCCCACGAAATCGGACACCTCTTCGGCTTGCCCGATTTGTACGACGTCGACGGTAGTTCGCGAGGGATCGGCCGCTGGTCGCTGATGTCTTCGGGTTCCTGGAACGGATCGTTGGGTAGTTCGCCGGCCCATCTGGACGCCTGGTGCAAGACGGAAGTCGGTTGGCTCACACCGACCGTGATCGGGGCCAACGCCACGGACGTTCTGGTGCCGCGGGTGGAGGATTCGGCGCGCGTGTACCGGGTCTGGTCGGAGGGCGCCGGGGGCAGCGAGTACTTCCTCATCGCAAATCGCCAGCGTGTCGGCTACGACGGCGCACTGCCCTCCGCCGGTCTCTTGATCTGGCACATTGACGAAACCAAGTCCGGCAACAACGCCGAGTGGTACCCGGGGCACACGAGCTCCGGCAACTACCTGGTCGCACTGGAGCAGGCCGACGGGCTGTGGCAAATGGAGCAAAATTCCAGCACCGGCAACAGCGGTGATCCTTTCCCGGGCTCGACCGGTGCCACGACATTTTCGGCCGCGACGACGCCGTCATCTGACGCCTACAGCGGCACGCAGACGTTTGTCACGGTCACCAATATTTCGGCCTCCGGAGAGTTCATGACCTGTGATCTTCAGGTATCTCTGGAAGCCGGCATCTTTGACGACTGGCCGGCCGACGGTTCCGACCATGCCCTGCATCTGGCCAATCGTCCCAACCCGTTCAATCCTGCGACGATGATTCACTACGCCTGCGACGGCGCCGCTCCGATCGTGCTCGAGGTGTATGACATCCTCGGCCGTCGCGTGGCGCAGTTGGCTTCGGGGTTGGTCACTCCGGGTGAACACGAGCTCGAATGGGACGGACGCGACGACGCGGGACATCCGGTGGCTTCGGGCGTGTATTTCGCGCGCCTGCAGAGCGGGAGCGCGGCGACGGTTCGCAAGATGGTGCTGATCCGCTAAGAGAATTACTGGACGGACATAGAGACGACACAATGAAGGAGAACGGAACACAAGGGGGAATCATGAGAGGAAGAGAAAGAACGATCACAGCAGCGCTGGTCATCCTCGCGTTCGGTGCGCTCGCGGTCGGCTGCGGCACCGAGGGAACCAGCGGTCCGGCCACCGGTGCGGCCGCGGCCTGGAAGGTTGTGTTCGACTTGACAACGCCGTCGCCGTACACACCCGGCGATCTGCCCAGTCATCTCCAAAGCGGCTACGGCGAAGATGGTCCCGACTCCGTGACGATCATGTGGGGCGGGGTCATGATCCGCTCGGTCCGATTCGATAACGGCGATCACGCCACGGTCGATACGAACATCACGGCCGAGGACGAGAGTCGCGACCGGAACGATCCTGACATCAATCTGGACGGCCCATACGTGTTCGCCATCAATGGGACGCGCCAGTCTCTCGGTACGGACAATGTCGTGCCGGGCCATTACAACAAGGTTGTCTTCGTTCTGGAACCGGCGAGTGCCGGTGATGATCTCGGGGGGTTCGACGATCTGCTGGGTAACTCGCTCGTCGTCGCCGGAAAGGTATGGCACAACGGTGTCGCGCGTGGGTTCAAGTTCACGACCGACTACTCATCGGAGTACGCCGTCGGGGGAGCCTTTGCCCTCAACTCGGGCACGACGGAGAATCTCGAACTCCGGTTCAACGCGGGGCGGTGGTTCAAGCGCGCCAATTGCTGGCTGGATCCGTCCGACAGTGTGAACCGCCCCACGATTCTTGACAACATCCGACGGAACATCCGCGCGGGGAGGGATGTTTCACAGTAATGCGTCCCTGCATCCCCAGCTGAGGTATTGAGGTATTGAAGGGGGAGGGAGGTCGGGGGAACGTTTTGCCCCCCCCAAAACAAGTACTCTGGCCAACCTCTCCTCTACATGCACGGGGTGTCCCGGTCAACCGGGACACCCCGTTTCACATTGGTCTGGTTGCCGCGTCGTCACCTGAGCCCGGCCGCGGCCTCCCGGCGGCAGGATCGCCCCCGGGCACCGCCGTTCGGCACTCCGTGCGCGAATGGATCGGGCGCACTCGGATGACACGCTACGGGCCTGCGGCCGCGGTCGGCTTGTCAAACTGTGAGTCCCGGGTCCCGCCCGGCTTAGATGGCAGTTGATCGGACGGCCGGGGAGTGTTAACCTCGATCTGCCGCCGGCTTAATCGACCGGCGTCGCAATGGCAGGTACGAACAATGGATCTGCGCGCCAAATTCGTGGATTTGCTGCCCAAGCAGGCAATCCGTCTTTTTGCCGGTCCGTACGTGGCCGGCGATTCGATGGAAGCCGCCCTGCACAAGGCGCGTGAACTGGCGCACCTCGGAGTCGCGTCGACGATCGACGTGCTCGGCGAGGATGCCGCATCCGACCAGGACATCGCTGACTACGTTTCTCTGTACACGCGGCTGGTCGACACCATCGCCGACGATGCCCGCTTTACTCCCCTCCCGGCAGGGTTGCGGCCGTCGATAAGCCTGAAACCATCGTCCTTTGTCATCGCCCCGAAGGACGATACCGGGATGGTCATCAGGCCCGAGGCGATCGACCGCCAGGTGTGCGCGCATGCCATCGGCCAGGCCGTCGCGCGCGCGGCGGCGCGCGACGTCCGCGCCACAATCGACATGGAAAACCACCAGTGGACCGACCTCACTCTGGCGATCTACCGGGAGTTGTTCGCGCAGTACGGGCCGATCGTCGGCACCGTTGTCCAGTCGCGTTTGCTGCGCACCGACCGCGATATCGAGCATTTGCCCGACGGTTGCCGCATCCGGTTGTGCATCGGCATCTACAATGAGCCGGCGCACGTGGCGCTACAGAGCATCCCCGAAATGAAAGCGCGCATGATCCCGCAGGCGCGGCGGCTGTTTGAAAAGAACGTTTTCGTCGAGTTCGCCACACATGACCTGCCCCTCATGGAGCGGTTCGTGCGCGAGGTGGTCTTCCCGATGCAGGTTCCCCCGGATCGCTTCGAAACGCAGACACTTCTCGGGGTCCCGCGCCAGCGGCTGGTGCGCGATCTGATCTCCGGTGTGTACTTCCGCAGTCTGGACGGAGCGCCTGCGGCCCGGGCGGCGCTGGAACGCGGCATCGTGCACCGCTTCTACGTTCCTTTCGCCGAGAACTGGGACAAGGCGATCGCCTACTCGCGGCGCCGCCTCCGCCACAGCCCCAGCATCTTCTGGACCGGACTCATCAACGCCCCGCGGGTATTGTATTACGCAATGCTGGGGAAGTAAGAACTGCCGCTCGGCGAAACGACCTGTTGTCGCTCGCTCACCCGCTCATGCCGCGTCGTCGTCGTCCTTGGGAGACAGCACTTCCGCCTTGTCGTCGGGCGGGACCACCGGCACCGGCCGCAGGAAGGACAACAGGACGGATGCGCCCAGGATCGCCACGACAAATCCGAGCGAGATCCCGATCGGGATGAGCACCCAACCGGAGATCAGCATCTTGACTCCAATAAAGGCGAGCACAATGCCGAGGCCGTACTTGAGGTAATGGAACTTGTCCATGATCCCGGCCAGAAGCATGAAGAGCGCACGCAATCCGAGAATGGCGAAGATATTCGAAGTGTAGACGATGAACGGATCGCGGGTGATCCCGAAGATCGCCGGGATTGAGTCGACGGCAAAGACGACGTCGGTCGCCTCGATTACAATCAGCACGGCGAGAAGCGGCGTTGCCAGGAGGCGTCCGGCGTGCCGTACGAAGAAATGCGCGTCGACATAATCGGTGGTCATCGGGATGAGACGGCGCACGAGCTTCAGAACAGGATTGCGTTCCGGATGGACCTGCATTTCATCCTGCAGGATGATCTTGATTCCCGTATAGACCAGAAAGGCGCCGAAGACATACAGCACCCAGTGAAACCGATTGAGTAGTGCCGCGCCGGTGAGAATGAAGACGCCGCGCAGAATGATCGCCCCGAGAATGCCGAAGAACAGGACCCGGTGCTGGTATTTGCGTGGGACGTGGAAGTAGCGGAAGATGATCAGGAAGACGAAGACGTTGTCGACCGACAGCGCTTCCTCGACCACGTAGCCGGTGGTGAACTCGAGCGCCTTGGCGGTACCGAATTCGAAGAAAACGAAGACGTTGAAGGCGGCGGCCAGCCCGACCCAGAAGGCCACCCACCGCGCCGCTTCGCCGGCGCCGACCTCGTGCGGCTTCCGGTGAAAGACCAGGAGGTCCATCACCAGAAGCGTGAGAATCAACGCCAGAAAACCGACCCAGAACACCGGGGATTCGGTTGCGCCCATCAGCTACACCCTCCCCTATCGGAAGAAATCGAAGAGGGGGTGCCGGTGACCGGGCTTGGGGATCGGTCGGCTCTCATGATGCGGGAGCATACATACTCGCTCCGGCCGCGTCCACCCAAAACGGGAGGTCGAGTGGCGCCTCAACCGGCGGCCACAACATCACGCCGGCCGGAGCACAGGCGCCAGGCGTGCGGCGACGGCTTCGAGGAACTCCTGGTCGGCGGAACCGAATACGTCGGCCTGATCCGAATCGATGTCGATTTCGCCGAGACAGGTGGTGCCATCCATGATTGGCACCACAATCTCGGATCGCGTCTCGATCGAGCAGGCGAGATAACGGGGATCGGCGTTCACGTCGGCGACGATGACGGTTTCTTTCTGCGTCGCGGCCGCGCCGCAAATGCCGCTGCCGAGAGGGATGCGGGTGTGCGGCGACGGTTTCCCGCGGAACGGGCCCAGGACCAGTTCGTCGCCGTCCATAAGATAGACACCGACCCAAGTGTAGGAATCGACGCGCTCCTGCAAGAGCGCGACCACCCGGTCCATGATCTCGGTGCGCGTGCCGCCCTTCCCGATCGTTGCGTCGATCAGGGGCAGATCCGACATGAGCGACCGCGCGTTGCCGGCAGGATCAATCATGTGTCAGGCCCCGTGGCGCATCGAATATAGATGTCACTGCCGCGCCGCCTCCACAGTTGAACGAATGGCGTCGAGTTTTTCATACGCGACAGTGACCGGGATGGTGCATCCCGGTCCGACAGCGAACGGGATATCGCGGTTTGCATCGATCAGGCGGCGCGTCTTCTCGCGAAGCAGGGCGGGCGGGTCGTTGACCAGATCGGTGAAGTGTCCGATGCCGCCCAAAACGGGGCGTTTGAGGATTTCGTACCCGTCGCGCAGCCAGGGATTGGTTGGGTCGGTGGCATCCCAGTTCACCAGGGCGGCCGGGAATTCGCGGTACTCCGCGAGATAGCAGTTGGTGCTACAGACGTGGAGGATGTTGAACGCGTCATCCCCCGCCGCCGCCCAGACCGGGCGGTCATGCGTCAACCCGAAACGCCGCACCTCCGCGACTGTCAGCCGATCCGCCGACGCCCACTGCGTGGTGGCCAGGAAGATCCCGTCGCAGCCGGCGTCGCGCATCTCCGGCACCAGCGCGGCGAGCGTGGCGGCGATTGCGTTCAGGGCCTCTTCCACCTTATCCGGCGCCTGCCGAAGGTGGTCGATGAGCATTTGATCCTTGGGCACCATATCGCCAGCCACCGAGAGGGGATTGAAAACGGTCATGACGATCCGGAACGGACGCGGCAGGGCGCGCCGGATCCTTGAGATCGCGTAGAGCTGATCCTGAAACTCGGGATGGCTGACCGGCAATGGCATGATGCGGGACCAGTCATCGGGCTCGGCAATCGGCCACCCGATCCGTTTGGGCGTCGCAATCCCGTCGGGGCTGTGTTTCATCTTTACGCCCCAGGGCTCGTAGTGGTACGATGCCTTCGGGCTGATCTTCAGGAAATCCCAGTCGAAACGTTTTTGCCAACCGACCGTCGCCTCGACGATCCGGTCGCGGTCGTTCTCCTCAAGGTGGAAATGCCGCCACATCGCGACCGGAGGCCGGTCGAGGCCGACTCCCTCGATCAGGGCCTGGAGGCGTTCGTGGTGGTTGAGTTTCTCAGGCATTGCAGTGCTGCAAACAACAGACGGCGACGCGTCGCGTTCTAAAACACGCTGAACTTGAAGTACTTCCGCGGGTTGGCCGTGATGTCGTCGACCAGGCCGCGCACGTCGGTAACCAGATCGCGCACTTCGACGTACATCGCCGAGTCCGATCCGAGTCGTCCGATCGTCCCGCCGCCGGAATCCCAGTTTTCGAGGAGGCTGTTGGCACGTCCGGCCACGCCGCTCAGTGAGGTGTAGAGCGTCGTGTCCCAGACCAGCCGCGAGAGGGTCCCGTCGCCGCGGAGGACTCCTCCGGCCAGAGAGTCGAACGAAGCCGAGGCCCGTTCGATCGAACGGACCAGCCGTCTCTGGGAATCGCTCAACTGAACCATGAGACGCCGTGAGGAGGTCACCAGCGAATCGACGGCGTCCGAGGAGCGGCTGTCGGTCGTGATGCGGCCGAGGAATCCCTCTCCCCGTTCGACTCGTTCGAGGATGGCGTTGAGGCGGTTGGTGGTGACCGTCAGATTGGCCATGAGATCGGGGGTATCGGCGAACGCGGTGGTCAGATCGCCGGACACGTCGGCTGCGATTTCCTCGCCCTGCACTGCGGGCGGATCGCCGGGTTGGCGCACTGAAACCGACAGGTATTTGTCGCCCATCAAGCCCATCGTGGAAACCGCCGCGGTGGAATTGCTGGAGATCAGCGGCCAGGCGTTCTCCCGGACCTTGAAATCGACCCGGATGCAGCCGGCGCCCCTCTCGTCGGTCAGGGCGATCCCGGAGACGTAGCCGACTTCGATTCCCCCGAGCCATACGGGGGAGCCGGACATGAGTCCGCTGACGTCCTTAAAGTAGGCATGGAGGGGGTAGGTGGTCTCGAAGACCGACATGCCGGTTCCCCGGAATGCCGCCCATAAGAGCACCGCAAACGCAAACAGGATGATCACCCCGACCCGGACTTCCGTCCACGGCACGCGTCCACTACGCCGCATCACGCCTCCCCTGTGTTCCGACGGTCTGCGTCATCGCCGGGCTGATTCCGACCGCAGGCGGTTGGATCGCAGCCCGCTGAGCAGTTGTTGCCCCGCATATCCCAGACCTCACCGTGCGCCTCCAGCCATGCCATCGATGCGGCGTGCAGGTCGTGCAGGGCGGGCAGTTCGAGGATCATCTTGTGCATATCGATTTCGAGCCGGCGGTCGTCCGGCATCGGTCCCAGATCCATCGCATCCTGCCAGCGGTGGTAGAACTGCTTGACGTTATCCAGATTGCAGGTGCGCAGAACCACGGCGATTTCGCGCACATACCGGATCGCCAGCTCGTCGATTTTGTTCTTGCCGCACTGCATCACAATCTCAGCTTGGACCTCGACCCGGAGCGCCCGAACTCCTATGTAACCAGAAACACGATCCGATAGCAAGGGACTCCCCGGATCTTCCCGATCCTACCCCGGTTCATCCGAACGGGATGCCGTGTGCGCCCGGCCGAACAAGGCTACATCGAAAAGGGTCTTCACCTCCTGCCCGATGGCATCACGTACGCGCCGGAAGACGGCGCGGATTTCCACCTGAGTGCCGGCCGCCTGTGCCGGATCTTCGAACGACCAGTGGATCCGGCGCACCGCCGCGGGCAGAACCGGACACGTCTCACGGGCAAGATCGCAGACGGTGATCACGAGATCGTACTCCGGGACGGCGGAGGCATCGAAGACATCGGAGGTCTGCCCCGCGATATCGATCCCGATTTCGGCCATCACCTCGACCGCGAGCGGGTTGAGGCCGTGCGCCTCGATACCGGCCGAGGCGACGGTGATCTCCTCCCCGGCCCGCGCCCGCGCGAAACCCTCCGCCATCTGCGAACGGCAGGAATTCCCGGTACACAGGAACAGAATCTTCATCACACGCTGTGCTGCCGACCCTGCTTGCCCGGTGTCGGCAACGCCGCCACCGATTCGAGAAACGGGCGCAGAAACTCCTGCACATGCGCCTCCGGTGCACCGATCAGCTCGACGCCGCTCCCATCAAAGCTGACCACCCCCTCGTGCAGGACGATGAAATGGTCGGTGATCTCGAAAGCATCGGCGATCTGGTGCGTGACGACAACCGACGAGACGCCCTTGACCGTCTGCAACTTGGTGATCATTTCGGTAATGGCCTTAGTCGAGATCGGGTCGAGGCCGGTGGTCGGTTCATCGTAGAGCATGATCAGCGGGTCGATCGCGGCCACCGCCCGTCCGATCGCCACACGCCGCTGCATCCCACCCGACAGCGAATCGGGCAGGACATCGATCAGGTCCTCCGAGAGATTCAGAAAGCGCAGGGTCTCCCGAACGGCGACCTCGATCTCATCCAGCGACTGGTCGGTGTGTTCCAGAAGCGTGTAACCGATGTTCTCGCCGACCGTCATCGAGTCGAACAGCGCCCCTTCCTGGAAGACGTATCCGATCTGGGGCCGCACCTGCCGCCACACCGACTCCGGGGCATCGGTCATATCGGCCCCCTTGACCCAGATGTGTCCCGACTGCGGTCGCACCAAGCCGGCAGTGAGCTTCAGGATCGTGCTTTTCCCCGAACCGGATATGCCGAGGATGACCAGGGTCTCGCCCGGCGCCACGGTGAAACTGACGTCCCGGAGAACCGGCTCGTCACCATAGGCGAAATTCACGTGCTCGAAACGAATCATGACGGAAACCGACCGGCGATCAGATCAGACCATTCAGCATCGGCACGATCAGCCGCGTGAACATGAAGTTGACGAACAGGATGGTGATCGAACAGGCGACCACCGAGTCGGTGGTCGAGCGCCCGACACCGCGTGTGCCGCCCCTCGTCTTGAATCCCATATACGTCGAGATGGTCGCAATAATGAGCGCGAACAGAAACGGCTTGCTGAGCCCGACGATGATGTTCCCGAGTGACAGCTTGAAGATGACGTTCGTCCAGTAGGCGGTACTGGAGATGTGGGCAACGTAGACCGCGATGATATACCCGCCCACGATGCCGACGAAATCACAGATGATGGTGAGCACCGGCATCATGATGAAGATCGCCCAGAACCGCGGCACGGCGAGCTTGCGGATCGGATCGACGCCGAATGCGACCAATGCGTCGATCTGCTCTGACGATTTCATCGAGCCGATCTCGGCGGTGATCCCCGCCGCGACGCGGGCGGCAACCATCAACCCGGTCAGTACCGGCCCCAACTCGCGGACGATGGCGATCACCATGACGCGTCCGAGGTAGTTTTTTGATCCGAAGTCGGCCAGTTCGATCGAAAACTGCAGCGCCATGCCCTGACCCGCAAACATACCGGTCAGGACAACGAGAAAGAGCGAGCCGACACCGAGGAAGTACATCTGGTCGAGGGTTTCGGCCAGATAGAACGGGCGTCCGAAGAGCCGCTTTGCCAGACTGCCCGAATAGAAGACCAACCCCTGCAGGTCGCCCGCAAAGCGCTTGAGGATGTTGAGCAGGGTCATCATGAGGCTGCGTCTCCGTCGTCACAGGCCATCAATATACCCTCTTCGCCGCCATGGGGGAGCATTTTGGCTCCGTTCTCCACGATGTCGAAGCCTCACAGAAAGGTCCTGCGGGAGCACCGAATTCGCTTGCCGCCACCGGCCAGCCCCGCTACCATGCGCGTGCCTGAGTTCGTGGGGGTGGTTACCCTTTCATCGGGGCCTGAGATCACACCCTTCGAACCTGATCCGGGTAAGACCGGCGTAGGGAAACGGGCTGGGCGGTGAGCCGGGGAGACAACCGGTCACTTGAGTGAGTTGCCGTTTCCGCGATTCCGGAAGCGGCTTTTGTGTTTGGGCCCCGGAAAGGAGTCGAAGTATGTGCGCCACATCATGCCGTGGGAAACTCAGCGTATTCCTGTGGGCCGCACCCCTTCTGGCTGCGGTACTCCTGACCAGCGATGCGGGGGCGGCCGGGTTTTCCGGTCGGGTCATCGATGCCGGCACGGATGAACCGGTTCGGGCCGCAACCGTGCGCGTCGTGACCGACGGGAGCGGCACCGCCACCGATGACGACGGGAGCTTTGCCTTCACCAATGTCCCCGGCGGTTTGATCGAGGTGGTCGTGCACCACGTCGGGTACCGGCCCTGGCGGCGGACCATGACACCTGCCGGTGGGGTGATGATCCGCATCGAGCCGCTGGTCCTCAGAGGACAGGACGTTATCGTGACTGCCAACCGTGCAGTCCGCGGCGAGTCGCCGGTCGCCTTCGAGAACCTCACCAAGGCGGACATCCGACGTTC
>DATKYL010000266.1:0-8070 GCA_035528515.1 Acidobacteriota bacterium
GAGGGATGAACGTGGGAACGACGGGAAACGCGGAGCTCATTCTTAAGCACGCCAAGAAGTCTGTCGGGGCTCTTCAAAAGGCATTCCAAATAGTCCGAGAGAAGCGGGGCGCAGAGCGGGGTATGACTGGTGCAGAGCGGGGTATGACTACGGACGAGGAGCAAGACCTTCTTCGGGCGATGATTGTCATGGCAGCCGCCGGGTTGGATGCGATGGTGAAGAGGCTTATCCGCGATACACTGCCAGTGCTCGTGAAGATCGATGACACAGTGCAAGAGGGTCTTGAGGTCTTCCTTGTACGCCGAATCCGCGGCGAGGCCGAGGCTCCCGGCGGTGTCAGCGGAAGCAAGTTCCTTGCACGGATTCTCGCAGCTACCTCACATCATGATCGATTGACAGAAGAGTATATACAAGACCTAACTGGCTCCAGTCTCCAATCCGGCGAGGAATTGATTCGAGCCGCCAAGGCGCTGGGACTTGACCCTCAGCACCTCAATCTAAAACCAGCCGAACTCAAGCCAATCTTCGAGATACGAAACAAGATACTCCATGAGCTCGATATCGATCTGGATGCCACGCGGCGAAAGCGGAACCTCCGTGCGATGGACATAATGAACAGTCATGCGGACACGCTCCTGGCAGTTGGTGAACGCTTCCTTAAAGGAGTGCGCGAGAAACTGGCTAAGACTTCTGCGTAAGCCGCTGTGGGTACCGCCACACCTTCGCCACCCGGCTCTACGAGAAGACCGGCGACCTTTACCTGGTCCAGCGAGCGCTGGGGCATCGGCAGATTACGACGACGGAGATCTATGCCCGCGTCTCCGACGATGCGCTCAGGGCAGCGGTGGGAGCGGTCTGACCCGCCGACGCCGCGTCCCACTTGACAGAGCCTTTCCTACCTTAGTAGTGTACGAGCGTACTGCGTTCCACATCTTCATACCTGGGCAGCGATCCACGGCGCCGCCTTGACCCCCCGCTGAGGCGGCGTTGGTATTCTAATCTACCTCCAAATACCGTTGATCCCGGGACATCCCCGCCGTATCTTGGACCGGAAAGTCCAGTCTGTTACCTCATGCCGGAGGTGGCATGCGACAGGTCGCGAAAATGCTCTTGGTGGGGGCGAGGCTGTTTTGTGTCTCTGCACGGTTCCGAGTGCCGTCATCGACGTGGTGCACGTTAAGGAGGCAAGAATGACGGGGAGGTTTCTCCGAATCTGCGCGACGCTCTGTCTTGCGGGGGCCATCGGGGGCGGTTCGGTGTGGGCGATTGACTCACCCGAGACCCTGCGCAAGTTCGAGTTGAGGCGTAAGATGGCCCGGCGGGGTGTTCTGGACCGCTGGCAGGAATACAAGCAGTTGCGGGACTACCGCAACATCCCGCTCCAGGATGCATATCAGGCAAGGCCGTTGCGCGCGTTCAACCCGTCGGTGGTTGACGATATCGCGACAGGCGCGAGTCTTCTCACCGTGCTCGACGTCGATACGATCCCGTCGCCCGGCGTCGCGATAGGCATTACCAGTTACGATTCACAGGCCAACGCATCCATAGGTCGCGAAGTCGCCTCGAATCCGGGCTCTGAAACGGTGCATTTCTGCTGGACGATGTGGGACATTATTCCAACGGCGCTCGATCAGTCCAACCGTTTTGTCAACTACAACTCCTGGGACAAGCCCAGTGGGTCGACCAACCAGGGTTTCAACGGGACATCGGTCAGCTTGGGAGACTTTGCGCGTGCCGGTTTCTGCAGACAGGACGTTGACGCGGAGAACCTCTGCAACATAGCTATGCACCAGCGCATCGAGCTGGACTTTCCATACTCCACGTGGCACCTCAACTTCACGATCGAAGGTTCCGATCAGCATACCGATACTGAGCTGCTGAAGCCGGGCCAGTTTCCCGATGAGACCGAGATGCTGTGGCCCGACATCGCGGTCGAGCAGAACGGCATCGGGGATGCCAGCAACGACATCTACCACATCGTTTGCACGGGTGGGGTAGATGCCGGCGGCGGGTATGCGTCTCCTTCCGACCGGATCTGGTACTACCGGTATGACAACGGGACACCGCTGCCTGCCTGGGAAGGCCCGGTTCTGCTGGATTCCTCGCGGAACATAAGCTGGACCATGGACGCCGACGACAATTCCAACCACGTATGCGTTACCTACACCTCCGACTACTACACGGACGAGATGAACGGCCTGAACAATATTGCCTACCGTGAGTCGCAGACATCGGGCGCCGGCTGGATTAGCGGTGTCGAACTGGACGGGGTCAACAAGAACTTCGCGACCTCGTACAGCGACGTAACCGGGCCGCAAGCCTGGATTGAGACTTCGGTGGCGTATGATCATGCCGGTGATCTGCACATCCTGTACACCGAGCAGCGTGCTTCGGGCAGCGAGCATCTCGCGCTCAAACACTGGCGTAAGTCGCGTGTCGGTCCTCCCCGTACCGTCCAGATCGCCTACTACGACAACGACGGTACCTGGGGCCGGGTGCTGAACCTGGGCAGTATCTCGCTGGGTGTCGGCGACGGAGCGACCAGTTGTAAGGGCGGCGGCGAGACCAACGAAGACTATCTGTATGCGTGCTTCATCAAGCTCGGCGGCGAGACAAGTGCCGAGGCGCAGGACATGTCGCAGCTCGGCTACGCCAACGGCGAACTCTGGGTCACGGCTTCGAACAACCACGGTGACACCTGGGCGTCGGCGGCCAACCTGAGCAACACCAAGTTCCCGGAATGCACCTCGCGGCATGCGGACTCCGTGTGCACTTCCGAGGCGTGGTCCTCGATGGCGCGTGACGTATCCGACATCGAGATCTTCTTCATCTACGATTTCGAGACGGGTGCGTACGACGAAGCCCCTTGGACCATGAACCGGGCCATGTATCTGAACATCCCCGGCGGTACACAGGACGCCGATTACGTCTGTCCGATTCTCACCCCGAACTTCGACGCTTACATGTCCTACGTTCCGGAGTGCGAGTATCATGCCGATGCGGGCGGTGTCAACATGGAGACGCTGACCGTACTCAACCTCGGTAATGACGACTTGGAAGGCAACATCTCCGTGACGGCGGGCAACTCGTGGTTGTCGATCACCCCCGCCGACATCGGCGACTACACGATTCTGGCCGGCGATCCCGACATCGTCACGGACGTGACCATGAGCGCGGTCGGCCTATCCGAGGATTTGTATATCGGCGAAATCAAGGTCTGGCACAACGACACCTCGAAGGTCAGCCCGCGCGTCTTCCCGATCGAGTTCTTCGTGGTCACCGACTTCAAGTGCCCGCAGGGCGAGATCCTGAGGACAGCGGTGGGCAGCCCCGGCGTGCTGTCGCTTGAGGTGGGCAGCAACAGCCGCTTTGCTTCCCAGAACGACGAGGGCGGCCTGTGGCGTTATCTGGACTCCAGCTCCATGATATTCGACGCGACGCTGCTGGTGGCGTACGGCGACCAGCCGACCGAAACCGGCGACACGATCGTCTTCCATCGCTTCATGGATGGAAACGATCCCGGGCAGGGCGGCTTGCGTGCGGTGACGGATCTGGTCATCGATACGAGTTCCTACGGTACCGGTAACGGTTACGCGAAGGCATCCTCCGAGATCCATACGCATGCCGAAGGCTTATCGCCCGACTCGGCCATCGCCATCAAGGTGAAGTGGTACTTCCCGCAGAATCCGCTCTACGGCGACTTCGTGATCGCCAAGTACACGGTTTGGAACCGGACCGCTTCTCCGCTTTCCGACGTGACCGTAGCCGTATGGGGAGATCTCGACGTGGTTGAGGCGGCCCACTTGGATGAGCTGCAGCAGGGTGTCGACAACCACGGATACTACGATGCGGATTGGAATCTTCTCTATCAGTATGGCTATGATACTATCGGTCACCTGCCCTCGGATGTCTTTGCGACGAGCGAGCGGTACTCTGGTGGGTTGACATACATCTCGGGCCGAGATGCCCAGCACAACGAGTTCAAAGCGACTTCGGTACTGATTCGTGGAGCGGTGGAGGATAACCGAGTTAACGATGAAGGTGGCGGCCCCAGCAGTGGCTTGCTCTACCGCTCGATTGTCGGGCCATCTGGGGTCACGGTCTTTGAACCCGCTGCACACCGTGATTCATCGAAGGACCTGTTTACTTTTCTCACTCTCGACCAGGGATTCTTGCTACAACCGGGGGAGGAAATCGACTATGTGATCGGTCTCGTCTCCGACACGCTCAATCACCCCGCCTTCCCCGGCGAAGCATCGGGCACGACCTCCCTAATTGAAACCGTCGAAAAAGCGTGGCAGTGGGCGGAGGATAATGTGCTCTGCAATTGTTCGTGCCACGCCGATCACCAGTGTGACGGTGTGACGAACGTGCTGGACGTGGTGTGGACAGTGAACGTGGCGTTCCGTGGCAGTGCGGCGGTGTTTGACGACGACTGTCCGTACGAGCGGACAGACGTGGACTGCTCTTCTGTTACAGATATTCGCGACGTTGTTCTTATCATAGATGTCGCCTTTAGGGGGGGTCTCCCCAGCTCAAGTTTCTGCGATGGATGTCAAGATCCACAAGTAGTCACATGCAGTCCGACGGTTCCCGAACCGGGAAATTCGGTTATCGTGGAATCGAAGCAGGTATCACCAGGCGCAACCGGCGTGACGGTTGGTGTCTTTGTGGAGAACGACATCGAGTTGGCAGGCTTGGAGGTGCCACTCGAACTACGCGCGGCGATGCCGGGGTCGTACATAACAACATCGTTCACTTTCAACGTGCAGGGACGTGTGGGATCCAGCGGTTTGACGGACTTCCCGACGAAGCGCATCCTGGGTATTCCTGCCGCCAACACCTGCAGCGGTCCGGTGTCGAACAGCTACGCCCTCAACAACGCCGTGGATTATGTGAGTCCGGATGGTGTCTTGTGGGCTGGGGTCCTGACGGGAAGTCCCTATATGGCACCGGGTAGCGACGGTGTCCCGGGTGTGGGGACGCCGTCGTTCCTGTTCACGTTCGATGTGACCAGCGTCGACGGCTTCTTTGAGATAGACACATGCTGCGTCGCACCCGGCAATCACATTCTCTTCGTGGAAGGTGGAACTAATAACTGCATCGTCCCAACCTTCACTAAGGGGACAATTACAGTCGGTCAGTGCCCTCCTCCGGGTGCGACCCTCCCGCCTGTGGCCGATTGGTCGGTAGGCCAGGAATACGGGAGAGCAGGCGCAGTCGCCTGCGGCTGTCCTGACTGCCTGTACCACGCGGGTGTCGACATCCGTAAGAAGGTAACCGCGATCTGGGGTTCTCCGCTCTGGGCGCAGCAGACCTATAAGGACCAACGCGCGACCGAGGTCACGGCAGCGCAGCGTGGCATGATCAAGAAGGTCTTTGGACTGAACGACAGGCCGGATGACAATCTTCGTGTTTGGAATCCTCTCACTCAGGAATACGGTTGGGTACCTGCACCCACTGGGGGCTCAAATCACGGCCTCGGGATCTGCGTCATCCTCGAGCATTCGACCGAACAGGGAACGTACTACACACTCTATGGTCATCTTGACGCCGTCAACTCTGAAATGGTTGATCGACTTGCCACACCTCTCTCGGACGTAGTATGCCAGGGCGAGTTCATAGGATTTATCGGGAACTCGTCCGGCAGTCTGCTGAGGCGGTGTGACGACGACGGTCACGATCACGCCACGCTGTGTCAGCAAGATCTGTCTCCTGAGGACATCTCGCTGGCCCCGAGCCCGACGACAACAGGCTTTCCGCCTCACGTGCATTGGGAGGAGAAGCAGTTCGGCGTCCTCGGCGACACAGATGACGATGCCTGCTTCTGGGGGTACACGTCTAATTACCCCGATCAACATTTCCGCAGTGATCCGATGCGTTCGGTACACACACCGACGCCTATTCCTGGCGGAGAACGACAGGTCTGGGTTACAGATGCAGGCTTACTTGCGGGTGCGCGCTTGAGAGGTGGCCCAGGGAATTATCCAATCGTGATGCGAGCTGACAATTCCATTGAATTGATTGCCTTCGAGGAGGTGGGAGGAACGGTCGACCCAGGGTGTCAAATGGGTTGGTACAGACTGCGTCGGCTTGATGGACTTGACTTCGATCATGCAGACGACGGTACGATCAGGTACGCTTGGATGTGCGTGGGAACTAGTGGAGAGACCTGGCTTGGGGAGGAACCTCAGTCTCTGGAATTCACCGGACTCTCTCCAGTGTCTCTGATCGTCACCTCGCCCAGCGGCGATTCCATAGGGCCAGACTTCAACACTCTTGGATCAGCAGCAAGCTACGACGGAATCACCGATCAGAACGGTGACGGCGATCCTGATGACCGGATATCCATACAACTCCCTGATCCAGGAGAATATCAAGTCCGTGTTTTCTCGAAGCCCGACGCGTCCCCCGGTGATACGTATTCTCTCGAAGTCCACTACACCGGTATGGGGCAGACATTCCTTGTCGAGGATCAACCAGTACCGCCCGAGGGTTCCGCGGACGAGATTATCTACTCTCACTGCGCCTGCCCCTGTCACGGCGACCCGCAGTGTGACGGCGCGACCGACGTTCTGGACGTGGTTAACGCAGTCAACGTCGCCTTCCGCGGCGCTGCTGCGACGACCGACCCGCTCTGCCCGTACGAGCAGACCGACGTGTCCTGCGACGGCGTTACCAATGTCATCGACGTTGTGAAGTTCGTGAACGTGGCATTTCGGGGTGGGGATCCCGATGAGCAGTTCTGCCATCCCTGTGCGCCATAGTGCGTAGTGTTGTAACTATGTGCGGTAACGAGGCCGTTCGCATAATGCCTGTTATCCGAAGTGCCCCGGGGTGGCCCCAACTGGCCCTTTCTGCCCCGCCCGGGCGGTTTGGGGGCCTGTTTGGGGGGTGTCCCGACTGCCGAAACTGTCGAAACTGTACCGAAATCCCCAAACTCACCAAAAGGGATAGTTTCGGACAGTTTCTCGCCCCGTCCCGCCGGAGCCATTCCCCGTAAGTCTTTGTCTCCTTGTCGAGTAGGCGAGATGGACGCCTCCGCCTGAGCACTGTCCATGCGACAGAAAAGGGACAGTTTTCGGTACAGAAAGGGACAGAATTTCTGTCCCTTTTTAGTGCTGCCCTTCCTCGCCTGCCTCACCCGGCGTTTGGCCGGTCATCCGGCCCCGGTCCTGCCTCTCCGCCCCCGTTCTCAGGGGTTGCCAGCGGGGCCCGCTGTCGCGGGATGTTCCACTTGACTCCCGACCGAATAGATCGATCCAGTGTGCTGGCCTGAGTGGCCGTAACACTAACCCCAGCAAGGAGTTGAGGGCATGAATGCCAGCGCAACCACTCCCGTTCCGAGGACCTTCGGCCAGATCAGCAAGCTCCAGAAGATGGATCTGGCGGGACTGCGGGCCGAGTACGAACGGGTCTTCGGCAAACCCACCAAGTCCCGGAACCGGAAGCAACTGTTCGCTCAGATCGCCAAGAAACTGCAAGCGGAGCCGGACGATGAGAAGCCCGAGACCACATCTGCCAAACCGATGTTGACCGCCACGTTTGAACCGAAACGCAAGCGGCAGGCGAAGGGTGCCAAGGCGGGGAAGACATCGGGCAAGTCGAAGAAGGCTGAAACGAAGAAGCGTCAGCCCAAACCGATCGGCGCCCGCGATCCCCGACTACCGAAACCCGGCACCACCATCACCAAGACCTACAAGGGCAAGACGATCAACGTCCGTGTTCTGGAGCACGGGTTCGAGTGTGGCGGCAAGGAGTTCCGGTCGCTGTCCGCGGTCGCCAAGCACGTCACCGGGGCGATCTGGAACGGTTACCTCTTTTTCGGCTTGATCCCGAGGCAGGGCAAGAAGAGTTGAGAACCACGGTTCCTCAGAGAACGTCACGACGCCGGAGTGAACGGGTATCGATCCCCGCTCCGGCCCGCCACAATACCGGCGGGCAGGCTCAGGTGGTCAGGTGTGCGATCTACACCCGCAAGTCGACCCACGAAGGCCTGGACTCTGATTTCAACACCCTCGATGCGCAGCGGGAAGCGTGTGAGGCGTACATCAAGAGTCAGCGGGCCAC
>DATKYL010000267.1:0-3915 GCA_035528515.1 Acidobacteriota bacterium
GGAACTCTTTGAGGAGGCGGCGGTCTTCTTCGGTTGAACAGCCGCGGAACTCGATGAATCTGATGAGGAATTGCGCGCGTCCGACCGCCCGCCGACGGAGTGGTGTCATTCTCCTGGCGCTGGCGCTCATCTGTGCCGGTACCACGACCGAAGTCTCGGCGCGGTCGCGACGGGGCGACCGTTTCGGCCTGCGGATCGGGAACTGGCCGCAATCGTCGATGTCCGGAAACCTCGGTCGGCTGGCCATCACCCGGGACGATGGGGACCTCGACACGGTCGTGGCCCGGTTCGACGAGCCCTCTGCGATCGTTCCCTTTCTCGAATTGTATGGGCTTTTCCACGTGAAAGGGATGTGGTCGATCGAGGCGGCGATCGGGTATTCGATGCGCAAGAACGTGGAAGTCACCGGTCACGTTGAGAATCGACAGGATTCCCTGGGTCTCGGGGAGGGGCGGATCGACTTCATTCCCCTCTTCGCGGGTTTACGAGGGGAGTTTCCCGTCGGCAGCGGCGCACGGAATCATAATGTCTATGTCCGGGGTGGTTTATCTCTGATTTTCGCCTCCGAATCGCCGAGCCTGACCCATCCGGGAATTGACAGGGTGTATTCTCCCGGCTCGGAGGGAGCGCCCGGCTTCGTCATCGGCGGCGGCGGGGAGTACTACTTCGCATCCCGCTACGCAGTGACCTACGACATGCAGTTCCGTCACGCCTGGTTCACATACGCCCGCAACGCCAAGTTCAACCAGTACGGCGTCTGGGTTTCAATCGGAATTCTGGTAAGCACGCGATGAGAGCCGTGTCCGATGCCCTTGCACGCTCTGCGGTGCTCTTGCTCAAGACCATCATCGTCCTCAGTCTGCTGTTAGCGGTCGGCACGGCACGTGCCCAATCCGATCCGGTGGGTAATCATGGACTCCCCCGGGCGGTGTCCGATCCGCCGTCGCTGTGGCATCGCAGTGCCGCGGGTGTGCTGCTCGGTCCCTGGTTCGCCGGCGATTTCGGGAAGGACCTGACGGGAGCGGGCAGCAACTTCAAAGGGAACGAGACCGGGTTTCACTTCGAGTTCTTCTTCAACCCGCATCTGACGGGTGTCACGTATGCCGACCTCAGTCTGGGCGCGATCAGCCGCGGACAGATGCGCATCAGTCAGTACCCCGACACCGACTCGGCGCTCAGTTACTACGGCGACGTAACGCTCTACCCGATCGGCCTCGGCGTGATGATCGCGCCGTTCGCCAAGAACACGGGGATGCGGCTGCAGCCGATGATACGGGCCGGAGGATCGGTACTAATCCTCACCCAGCGCGGCGAAACCACACGGCTGTCCGATTACGCTTACGCGGTAGACACCGACACCCATGTCGAGATCGGCTATTACGCCGGTGCGGGTCTGAGTTGGATTCTGGGACATCAGGTCATGCTGCTGGGCGGCGTCAAATACCAGCATGCGGAATTCAACACCGATCTGCTCGCCGGCGGGAATTACTCGGGCATACAAGTCTTGTTCGGGGCGGCGTATCTGTATCGCTGAGTGCCGGACGGAACCATGACTGACGCGACAACCCCACAACACTAATGGCTCCGCTATAGGGAGGGTCTATGGCCACCAAGATCGGCATCAACGGATTCGGGCGCATCGGTCGTCTGGTCTACCGTGCAGCGATGGGTAACCCTGATTTCGAAATTGTGGCGGTGAACGACATCGCCGACGCCCGCACGCTGGCGCACCTGCTCAAGTACGACTCGATCCACGGCCGCCTGGACGCCGACGTCATGGCGGAAAGCGACGGGATCACGGTGAACGGGCGCACGTTCCGTGTCACCGCCGAACGCGACCCGGCCCGACTCCCTTGGAAGGAGATGGGCGTCGAGATCGTGCTCGAATCGACCGGCCTTTTCACCAAACGCGAGAAGGCGGCCGCTCACCTGGCCGCGGGCGCAAAGCGGGTCCTGATCTCGGCCCCGTCGGGCGACGCTGACGGGAGTTTCGTCTTCGGCGTCAACCAACACGAGTTCGACCCGGCCAAACACATCATCATTTCGATCGGTTCCTGCACCACCAACTGCCTGGCCCCGGTGGCCAAGGTTCTCGATGACACCTACGGGATCGAATATGGGTTCATGACCACGATTCACGCGTACACGAACGACCAGCGCATTCTCGATCTGCCGCACAAGGATCTCCGCCGGACGCGGGCAGCGGGCATGTCGCTCATCCCCACCTCCACCGGCGCGGCACGGGCGATCGGCGTGGTCATCCCGAAGCTCAAAGGGAAACTCGACGGGATCGCCGTCCGCGCGCCTGTACCCGACGGATCGCTGGTCGACCTGGTCTGCATGACGAAGAAAACGCCGACGGTCGAAGGGATCAATGGGGCGATGCGGGCCGCAGCCAACGGACCGATGAAGGGGTATCTCTCCTACTGCGAGGACCCGATCGTCTCGATCGACGTCGTCGGCGACGCGCATTCCTCGGTCTTCGACGCCGCGGAAACGCGCGTGCTCGGCAATCTCGTCAAAGTCCTCTCCTGGTATGACAACGAGTGGGGATTCTCCTGCCGCGTGGTGGACATGTTCGCCAAAATGGCGTGCAAGAGCGAAGAGTGCCTCAAGGCCAAGGAGGCCGTGGCCGGCTGAACATCGTGAACCTGCCGCCCAACCAAAAGCAGGCCAACAATGCACAAGATGACCATTGACGACGTCGACCTGGCGGGCCGTCGCGTGCTGATGCGGGTCGACTTCAATGTCCCGCTTACCGACACCGGCGTGGCCGACGACACCCGGATCCGCGCAACGCTGCCGTCGATTCGCAAAGTGATCGGCGACGGCGGGCGGGCGGTACTGGTATCCCATCTGGGTCGTCCCAAGGGGAAGACCAAGCCCGAGTATTCGCTCGCGCCGGTGGCGGCGCATCTGAGTGCCCTGCTCGGACGGCCGGTTCTCTTCGGCGAGGATTGCGTGGGCCCCAAAGCCGCCGCGGTTGTCGACCGACTCGGCGACGGCGATCTGTGTCTGCTGGAAAACCTGCGCTTCCACCCCGGGGAGGAGAACAACGACCCCGAGTTTGCGCGCCAGTTGGCCGCCTGGGGCGACGTCTACATTAACGACGCCTTCGGCACCGCACACCGGGCACACGCTTCGACCGTCGGCGTCACCGAGCACATCCCGATTTGTGCCGCCGGCTATCTGATGAAACGTGAACTGGAGTACCTCGGTCGCCTGCTCGCCGATCCGAAACGGCCCTTTGTGGCGCTTCTGGGCGGCTCGAAGGTGTCGGGGAAGCTCGAAGTCATCACCCACCTGTTGGAGACGGTCGATGCGATTCTCATCGGCGGGGGGATGGCTTTCACGTTTCTGAAAGCGCAGGGCAAGGAAGTCGGCCGTTCACTGGTCGAGGACAATCTGGTCGACACCGCGCGCGCGATCCTGCGTCAGGTTGAGCAGGGCGGGTGCCGGCTGATTCTGCCGACCGACTGTGTTGCGGCGCCCGATCTTGAGGGCGCGTCAAAACCGATGACGGTCAGCATCGACGGGATTCCGCACAACCACGCCGGGTATGACATCGGCCCGGAAAGTGTCCGCGCGTTCGCGACGGAACTGGCTGGTGCGGGGACGATCTTCTGGAATGGCCCGATGGGTGTCTTTGAGACGCCGCCTTTTGACACCGCCACGGTCGCGCTGGCGCAGGCGATCGCGGCGGCGACCGATCGGGGAGCGATCTCGGTCGTGGGCGGCGGCGATTCGGTGGCGGCGGTCCATGCCGCGGCCGTGGCCGAACGGATCTCACATATTTCGACCGGCGGCGGTGCCTCGCTTGAATTTATGGAGGGCAAGGTCCTTCCGGGGGTGGCGGCGCTGAGCGACCGGAAGGCGGCCGCGTCCGTCCGGGGGTAAGTCCGGGGCGGAGCGCCA